>NZ_LXHX01000121.1:36015-58103 GCF_001649495.1 Emticicia sp. MM
TCATTTTTATAACAAATGGCATTTTCATCCTGAGTTAGAATTAACCTATATCATTCATGGAAAAGGAAATCGTTTCGTGGGTGATAACATAGAGTTTTTTGAGGATGGTGATTTAGTGCTGATTGGTGCAAATCTGCCCCATGTTTGGAAAAACGATAGTAGCTATTTTGAAGGTAGAGATGACCAGATTGCTATGGCGAATGTGATTCAGTTTCTGCCAAAGTTTTTTGGTGAGACGTTTTATGGTTTGAAAGAATTAGAAAACATAAGAAACCTATTTGAAAAATCAACATTAGGTTTAAGGATTGAGGGAGAAACAAAAGTAAAAGTCGTGCATTTAATGTCCAAAATATTTGATACAGCAAATAGCCTAAATCGACTTTGTATTCTTTTGGAAATTCTTGAGTTAATTGCGATTTCAGATGATTTGAAACAACTAAGTAGTCAAGCTTTTGTGGATGCCTATCAAAAGTTTGACACGCAGAAAATCAATAAAGTGTATGAATTTACGCTCAACCAATATCATCGAAAAATATTGATTGAAGAGGCTGCGATTGTAGCTAATATGTCGGTACCTAATTTTTGTAAATATTTTAAAAGTAGAACTCAGAAGACCTATATTCAATTTTTAACTGAGGTCAGAATCGGTTTTGCCTGTCGAATGTTGATTGAAAACAAAAAAAGTATCCAGCAGATAGCATTTGATTGCGGGTTTCATAATTTATCAAATTTTAACCGTTCTTTTAGGTTATTGAAAAACCAAAAACCTGCCGAGTATAAGCAGGTTTTTGGTGGGTTGAAGGCTTAATAAATTTTTTCAGAATAAACTTTAGTAAATGCCTGTAATGAAAAATGATTTTATGCATTTAGCCTATATACATATTTTAATTTGAATTGTATATATTTATTCATCGAAAAATTTAATAAATTATACTTTGAATAATATACAACAAAAATATACTTTTTGATACCATATTATATATAGGCTGTAAATTTTTAGGAAGGCCCATTAATTGTCTAAACAAACGGACGTTTGATTGGACTTCAAAGTTTAAGTATTTATTCAGTTTGCTGTCAAGTAACAATCTAAACAAATGAGTATTTTTCATACCCTCAAGTCTCATTGAAAGCATTCTTAGACACTAATCTAAGTTTTTGAAAAATGTCTTTCACTTTATTTTATCCCCGCCTTAAGTCCCATGTGCTTTCGGGAAACTTTAAGGAAACAGATTGTGTCCATTGACCATACGCGTAGCATTATTGGCAAAACGGTTTATCCATTGGCTCGGTGGCTTAGTCGTAAATTTGGGCACCGAACCATCACGCACTCACTCATCTTTTATGTGGCTGTTATGCTCATGGTTAGGGCTATTGAGCTGCTTTATTTGCATACTTCAGTATTTTCAGTTTTGTGTGGTTATGCCTTATTATCTCACAATATTTTTGATATGTGTACACGCCAAGGAATTCCGTTCTTTTATCCGTTTTCTACTCGGCCGTGTGTGTTGCCAGCGAACCCAAACATGAGAGTTCGCACCAATGATTTACGCTCTGAAGCAATAATATTTGTAGTATTTTGCTCGATGATGCTTTTCTGTATGCCGCTCTTTACAAACGGCTTTTGGATGCAATACAATAAGCAATTCTTGAATTATGACCATATCCAACGAGAATCAAAACGTAAAGGCGATTTACTGGAGATAACTTTTGTAGATATTCAGAAAGATACGGTGAAAGGAGTTTTGATAAATCAGACTGAGACTAAGTTTGTTGCCTACACTTTTACATCTGCTGCCTTCGACTACGCTCAGGCATCGAAGCAAGGCAGATTCAAAGAATTTGAGGTAAAAGACTGCAAATTTTTAGCGTTTAAGCATACTGGTAAGCCTTTCGCATTTAAGCAAGTTCAAGTATTTAATGTTTCTCCAGATAGTCTAAAAGTGTGGTTAAAGCTGCCGTTGCTCAAGATGCAAATTCAATCGAGCGTGGATTTGAATTATTTTGAAGGTGCGGTTATGAAAACTGGCAAAACGATTGAAAAGGAGTTTGTGCAAGGCTTCGATTTCTTTGTTGAAAAAAAAGACAATTCAGCCCAAAGGCAAGAAATTGAGATACTGGAAATACAAATTTCCGCACAACGCTCGGAGTATAACAATGAGCTTGGGCGAATATCGAGAGAGCTGCAAACACTTGAAGAGGAGCTGCACGAAGGACAAAGAAATTATGCACGAATGAGCGATTATCAAAAAGGATATATATTCCAGTAAATAAGCACCACCGATTATAGGGAAACAGCACCACTTGTTGTCAACTACCAAGTTTTTAAAAGTCCGCAGATAAGAAACTCGTTGTCTTTGTAGGAATGTTGGATTGCCGTCTAAACTCGTATTTTCCATATATGCCATTAGGTCATTCCAATGTTTCTTTAAAAAAGATTTGTCGTTTAGTTTGATTGGGTCTAACCAAATGTCAAGTGTAATGCTGCTTTCAATTGGTTTTCTATTGTCAGTGTTTGCTGGGTAAATAGAAACGATTACAAAACCACTATCGTCACGTTCGTATAACATAGTTGCTCCGTATTCTGTCAAAGCAGTCCAGTTCCGTCCTTGTGTAATTGTTTCAAATAGTCTGCTACCCAAAAAACTTCTACTACTCGATTGTTTGTCTCACCGGCACGACTACCAGGGCAAATGTTGAGCATATAAATATTTTGAAATTTTTCGGCTCTCGGGTCATTGTCACGAAATTCTGTAAATGTCGCCACAGCAGTCCTAAAAAATTCGTCAAAGTCATTTCGTCTATCTTGTCTTGTCCGTGCCATTGTTTATTGTTTGAGTGCCGTTTTAAGCTGCCGTATAACGGTTTTCAGCTTGGTGAAGTGGCGGAAATCGAAGCACAAATGTTCAGTTTTGCACAAAAGTTTAATCTAAGAACTGCCGTTCAATTTAGCACTAAACTCGGCATTTTGCCAAACTGCTGTTGTATGCCGTTATTCTTTATTGTCATCCTCTTTTTCAGTTTCGTTATGTACTCCACCACCAAACCAAATTCCTGTCGATAACCAAATTTCATAATGAAATAACCATTCTGAAGTCCAAGGGATTATTGTTTCTGTATATAATTGTCCATTGTTCCATTCGTTGCCTTTAGGATAATACAAACACAGTTTTTGTTCCTTTGTTGAATAAACGTGTGGCAAACTTTTTTTGTTTTCTGCCAATTTCAAAGGAAAGGGTTCTTTAACAAAAACATCTATTCCTTTTCCTGTTTGATATATAATTTGTATTTTGTAACTATTACTTAAAGGCGTTGGTTTTAAAATTCCTTCCCATTTAATTTTATTTTCTCTATCTCGTATAATTTTGCTATTTGGATATTTCGATTTCAAAGTTCCTTCTTGAACTATTAATGAAATTTTATTTTTCTTCTTCAAAACCATAAAAATTGTGATTTTTAATTGTAGCTCCAATTGTGCCAATTGTGCCTGTTAAGGAAGCCACTTTTAAATTACCTTTTTCTCTTTCTCCTTTAAGCCGTTCACCATAATTACTGAATGTTTTAGTAATCAAACTTTCACCAAAAGGTTCTTTCATAGATTCATTTATGAATTGTAACCCGTTTGTTTGATTTAAAATATTTTTGAAATCAGATTGAAGTTTACGCAACCATTTGAAAAAATTCTCTTCTCTTTTCGGATAATCAACCCATTTATCAGCAAAATTCTCTTCTTCATTTATTGGATTTGAAATAAATTTAATTCTCTTTTGAAGTTCAAAATCATATTTCTCATCGATATGGCTTTCCATATTACTAATCACATTTGAAAGTGCGGAAAATAAATCTGTTTCTTTATTGTATGCCTTACCTGCTAATGTGGTAATAATTATTGAAATAGGTTTATCCTCGTCTCCTAAAAACATTTTGTCTCTATGTCTTTTTAGAATCTGAACAACTCTTTGTAATGGTAATTTTTCTTTTTGATAAGTTGGAACAGGTTTAATAGATTCGTTTAATGAAAATGCTTTTCGCAAAGATAAAGTTGCTCGATTAATAAACCACTTACCATAACCAAAAGGATTGCTCTTCATCCATTCACTAATATCAGTTTCGGATTTATAATTATCGGTTTCATTATCCGTAATTCTTATTGAAAGAGATTCCAAATCCATTTCATTAGTTTCTGAAAATGCTTTTTCAAGTATAACATTATAACCCTCATTAATAATAGCTGGAAGAATATCCATATGATACCTTTCTTTAACTTGCTCTGAATCATTTCGATATTCTAAAGTCCAACATCTTCGTCCTTCATCTGCAAGCATTTCTTTATATGTTTCATTCTCTTTTATTCTGTTTCCAACAATAGTTTTTAAATCTTCTTGTGTCCAATCAATATTTTTACCTGTTAATTCACAAACTAAATCTATATCTAAATCATCTTCATCGTTCATTGGCTTTATCATTGTGCCTATTAGAAATGAACCTTGTGGTAATATTTCTGGGTTGTATTTTGATAAAATGCAATCTTTGCTTGACAACCAATTCCCTACCGCATTATAACTACTAACCGCAGCTTTATATTGGGACTCTGTAATGTCTAAATTATTTACCAATTCTTCGAATATCTCATCGAATTGTTTTTTTTGTTCTATGGTTAGCATGTTATTTTATTTCAATGGTTTTAAAAAAACCTTCGTTTATTTTATTCTCATCATAAATCGTCAATGGCATATCTGCTTTTGGCATCCAAACTCTACCTAATTCAATTGCTGTGGCAATTGGCATAGCTGGAAAAATGTTTATTTCAATTGAGCTGTCATATTCAGACTTTATTTGATTAAATAGTAGTCTTATCAATTTGGAAAATTCATTCAACTGTCCTTTGGTTTGTAGGAAATCATTAAAAGGATTATCAATAGTTATTGTATAAATTGAACATTTTTCACCAAGTACATTCGTAATTCTTGAATTATCAATTGAAGCACTTAATGAGATATTTAATGCAACTATTGGATTTTTCTCAATAGGTTCTATTATTTTGTAATTAATAGGTATAACTTCTTTAGATAAATTCCAAGTTTTTGGATTTCTAATTGGTTGGTGTATTTCAACATTATGAATATCATTAATCAAGGTGCCTAATTTTATTAAAAGGGGCATTGGTGCAAAAGCAAACAATGAAATGTGACTAATATGATTTTGTCGCAACAATGTTTCTAATCTTTGAGTATAATTCGTTTCTAAAGCATTTAATTCAGCATCCCAAAAAATTTTGTCTTTATCTCTAAATGGGCTATCCGCTAAACCTAAATCAATTGTTGAAGTTTGAGCTGGATAAAAGTCTGGTAATAAGTAGTTTGCTAAATATTTAAAATCAAATGTTGGCGAATGTTGTCCAATGTTTGCTTTATATGTTATAATATGAGAATGGCTATTAGGATTTATACTTGTTACTACTTCTATTCTCTCTTCATGTTCAACCTTCCACTCAAGTAATAATTTTTCGGGGTGACCAGCTACATCAATTTTATCAATTAATCTGTGATGTTTATCACACATTAACATTAAATTTCCTAATTCTTGTGCTAACAACTTAGACCTTATTTTACAGCCTCTTGGTCCATTTGGTTCGTCAGCAACAATATGTGCGATATAGGAAATGTTGAAAGATCTTTTTGTAACAAGGTCTTGATATAATGACTCATTGCATCCTTTATATTGACATCTGCCTCCTGATTTTATTAAAAGTTGATTTTTTACTTTCTCAGGTATCTTCGTGTTACTCATTTGTGGTATATTTGGGTTCTATAATAACATACAACGTTTTCGGGCTTTGCGTTCGGGCGGGTTTCGGAGCACAAAACTTTCAACCCAGAACAAATGTTGATAGAAGCACTGTACTTGATTCAACCAGGTCATCCTCATTGCGGCAAACGGCTGTTAGCAGTAGGCCTTCTATTCATTGTCAGGGCTTTACGTTTTTAATTGTCTCGTTTAATTCTTTAAGTGTTTCTGTCAACTGCCGTGTTTTAAAACTAAAAAGCCCATTTTTCTCTTTCATCATTGTTGGCATATTGTAAATATTTTCAACTGCTTTTGAAATCAAATCTTCTTTTTTACTTCCTGCAATGTCTCCATATGCTTGAACTGTCAAAGCAATTGCAGAACGAAAAGCATATTCTTCTTGATAACTTCTTTCTCGAACATATTGCTTAATAGCAAAATATAGAACAATCATAACAGGAACAGATTTTAGCGAATTTATAAGTAAATAGTGCCAATCAATTGTTGTTGGATATCCACCTACTAAACCAAAGAAATTTGTGAATATTCCAATAATTAAAGCCAATGCAAAAATGCCTGTTACAAAAACTACGTATGACCAGTTTTGTACAGGTTTTTCAAGTTCTTTTTTTCTATCGTTAAATGTGTTGAATAATTTTACAGCACCTTCTTTTCCAATTAGTTCATTTAGAACTTTTATTCGCTCATCAAAAGTTTTGCTTTTGTCAAGTATTGTTTCAAGTTGCTTTTCAAAGGTTGCATTATATTTTGTAGTAATGCCGATTTGTTCAGTATAGCTTTCTTTCAACTGTTTTAGGTCTGCTGAAAATTCATCAAATATGTCATTCTCTTCCTTTATTCGTTCTTTTATAGTCTCAAGATTTGCGTTTTGTTGATTTAGTAGGCCTGATATTTGCTGATTTGTATCTGTGCTGTTTGTTAATAGTCTTGTAATTTCATCTGAATGCGTCCGTGCAGTTGGCAATAGGTTTGAAATCTCAGAGAGTTCCTGATTTTTAGTCGTTATTAAAGTTGCCAGATTATTTTTTTCAATGTTCAGCTCGTCAATTAGTTTTTTGTTGGTCTCGACGTTCTTGTCAATTTGCTCTACAACTATTGAGAGCTTTGTTTTTAATTCTTCAATTATTTGGATCTCTTTTTTTCTGTCAAGCGGTTCTTCTTTTTGCCAAAAACCAATTTGAACTAAATAATAAACAAGTCTGTATAAGTGTGTAACTGCACTGGAGAAGTCATTGTTAGTTACGTATAAATTGAAATTGGCTAAGTCGTCCCTTAGATTGCCTGCACCAAAGTCATTTTGGAATTGATATTGAAATGGTAAAATGCTGAATATTTTAGATTGCAATAATTGTCCAATTTGTGAAATAGCTTTTTTGGAATATTCGCCAAATTCGAGAACAGAATAATAACCAATATAAACACTTGTCAAGTCTTGGTAATCCTTGTATACTTCAGCAATTCTTTTCTCTACTTCTAGTTTCCAAAAGTCGTCAAGTAGTGGTATAATGTTTTGTTTATGTTCAGGTGCCATACTATTTTTATTTAGTGTATGTTGTCATTTAAACCTACTTCTAACGGTTTTAGGCTTTGTGCAGGCGGGGAATTTGGAGCACAAAGTTCCGAGCTTTCACGTCTGACCGCCTGACGCAAAACCCGTGTTATAAGCATCTTTATTCAGTCGGTAATATTTCGTTAATCTGTCCCGCTAATTGAACTCCATAGTCTTTTTTCATATTCAGCAAGTTAAGTCCAATAATCTTTCTCATAGCTCCTAAACTAAATGCTATCTCGGGCATTGTCATATTGTTGTGCATTGTATTCATAAAATGTCTACATGCATTATTTATGGAGTCAACTATAACTTCCAAAGGGCTATCAGAAATTACTTCACTTTGGATTTGAGTGAGAAATGTTCTTATTTCTTTTACCGAGTCAAAGACATGGATTGGGACTTCATATTTCACGTCCATGAATAATACCCCTTTATTTTCCAAGAATTTTACAATTTTCCTACATGTCTGTGATTGGTCCTCATGTGACCTAAAATTGAGCATTACTCTTTTGGGACTATCTAAGCATTCTTTTATTAGTTTTTCGTGGTCTGATTTCCATTTTCTTAAATAGTCAGCAGGATAATCAAGTCCTTTATTTTTATCAATGAGCATAGAACATGTTCCACACAACCAAATGCCATTAGAAATACTTTGTCGAGTTGCTGGAGATTGAGAAATGTCGTAACGTGGACCGCCAGGACTTGCGGCACAAATATGCGATGCTATACCTGTCTTGATTGATTTTTGTTGGTTTGTATTGTCTGGCCCAATTGTCATACGTGTACAACTTGGGTTAGAACAAATGTATGCAGCTCTCTCAGCAAGTTTATTTTTTACGGTCTGTTTGAAGTCGTCTTGTCGTTTCATAAAAGTTGCCTGTAATGGTTTGCGTATTGGCGATGTTGGGATTTTGAAAAATATATGCCCAACATTTGCAGAAATGGCCAATAGAATTACAAATATTTAGTTTACAGCTTTTAGTCCTATTATTTACAATATGATAATGGTGGCCTAATTTTTAGAATATTCCAAGATTTGTATTAATACCAAGTCCAAACCAAGGTTTATTTTGATAGCTCCATTTATTACTGTCTTGGCCCAAATTTTTATCAAATCCTAATGAAAAAACAAGTCCTAAATTATTTCTTGCTACGATTGCATTAATACCGTATGAAAACGCAACATTTGTCCTATCAGTCTTCCAAGTACTCGGATTTTTTACAGTGCTTTTTTTCAAGTCAACAGATGAAAGCCCAAGGAAAGGACCAATTGTAAAAGATAGATTAGTAATAGACCTTGGACTAATTTTTGAAACACCCCATGTTTTACCATAACTAATACTTAGACCAAGATTTGATGAAACTGTAGAAGATGAACTGTCAGCTTTTGGTCTATATCGAAAAGGTGTGGTCCCTACACCAAAAGTCCAAGCTGTAAATGGAACTATTACATATTTGGTTGGGTCGCCAACTGTTTTTCTCGATAAGTCAAGTTCAAAACGTCCAAGTTCAGTATTCTTAGAAATACAATTTGGTTTATCGGCATGTTCACTGTCAATAATAGCCCAAAAATCTATAACAGGAACACCTTTGTCAAGTGTTATTATACCATCTAACTTAGGAGAGCAAACTGTAACATTTTGAACTTTACCATTTTTGTCTTTATATACAAGAGGCAAATAGTGACTTTCAATATGGGCTTTTTTGATGATATGGTGAAAATTTGAACGATTTTGTCCAAAGAGGGAGTTTACTAAAAGAAGCAAGGTTAACGTTGTTAATATTTTATTCATTTATCAAGTATTTAGATGTCTTCTATAATTGTTACCTACGTTTAGTGCTTTGTTTAGTGTCTAAATTACTACAATAGTACCATTTAATAATATAAAATCTTTTATATTTATTAAACGGCACTATCAAATTCGGCTAACAAATCCCTCGTTTTCTTTACTCAAAAAAGGCTCTATTAAAATGAGCCTTTTTTGATACTTTCTAAGTAAATAAACTTGGTTAATTATTCAAAGTTAAGTATCTTTATACATCAACGACTTTATTTACTTTTTATATGTTTATTGGCTACGCACGAGTTTCGACGCTCGACCAAAATCCGGAATTACAAATAGATGCTCTCAAGGCAGCTGGCTGTGAGAAAATATTTATTGATAAAATGAGCGGTGCCACAAGCGACCGCCCTGAGTTGAATAAACTTAAAGAACAACTTCGCAAAGGTGACACGCTCGTAGTTTGGCGGCTCGACCGATTAGGTCGAAGCCTAAAAGATTTAATTGATTGGGTTAATTATCTCGATGCTGAAGGAGTAGCTTTGAAATCTCTACAAGAAAGCATTGATACTGGCTCCAGTACAGGAAAATTGGTTTTTCATATTTTCGGGGCACTGGCCGAATTTGAACGCAACCTAATAAGAGAACGAACAACGGCAGGATTGACAGCTGCACGCAGCCGTGGGCGTGTGGGTGGCCGACCTAAGAAATTAAATGAAAAAAAGTCCAAAATGGCTCGTGATATGTACGACTCAAAGAAATATGAAATCAAAGAAATATGTGAGGCTTTGGAAGTATCCAAGCCTACACTTTATAAATATCTTAATAATTAATTTTTATAACCAATTTAAACATTCATTACCATGATAACTCGCCTCAGACTCCAACCTCTTTCAGTGAACAAAAAGCCTGTCAATCCTATAATTGGCATCATTCTACTACTTGTTTCTATCATTCTAAGTATTATTACTTTACCTCTTGGTATTATTTGGGGTATCATTTATACCATTTATAAAAAAAGTATTCAGGGACTTGGTGAATACTGCTTAGAAATTGCCATCTCAATTGACCAACTTGGAAATGTAATTATGCAACATTTATTAAATCTTATTTGGATAACTAAAAAATCTGAGAACAAATTTGGTAATAGAGATGAAACAATTTCGAGTGTATTGGGTAAGAACAAAAGAGATAATACCCTTACACGGTTCGGTATTGGCATTGCAAACTTGCTTGATTCGATAGATGAAAATCATGTATTGAATTCTATTGATTATCATATTGAACCAGTAATTGATTAAATTTCAATTACTACATCTAAAGTAAAAATGTCTAATTAAATAAAAACAAAAATAGTACAAATAACTTTCCAAGTGGTCGTCCATGTTAAGGCACCTTCCAAAAGCAGCACTTGATCGAGAAAACTCAAAACCATTCAATGAAGGGTTTCATAATTATACTATTAAACAATAAAAATTAAGTGCAGGAATGGAATTATATATTATAAATAAGTGGAAAGATATTTGAGAGAATCTTTGCTTTATTTTCAAATTAAATATTTGATTTATGAAAACATTAGAAAGAAAAACCACAGAACAATCAAAAAAACAAATCGCAACCGTTTATACAGGGCAATTTGCTTCGGTTGAAAAACTGGCAGCATTTAAAACAGCAAAGGCAAATAAAATGCTTGCGAAAATTAAGAATTTGTTTTGGTGTAGGTTTCCATGAATGTGGAAATCTATACCAAAACAAATTTAAAAATCAGAAAAGAGATATTAAGCAATCAAATAGATGTCTCCGAATTCAAAAAATATTTTCTCCTTTTACTTTTATAGCTATCAGTATCAAAATGGGATTCAGTCCAACTTTCATTTATTTTTAAATAACCTGCGTTTGGATCATTTATATTTTGTTGACTAAGTATTCTGTTTATGTATCTGGCATAATGGTGATCGAATATTCGCATAAATTCGCCAAAATAAATATCAGCAACCCTTGTATTTCCTCTTATTACCAACATATTTTCATCATTACTCCTTTGGGATGGTCTACTAAAGTTTGCTGATCCAGTTATTACTATTGGGTCCATACTCAGGGGGTCAATAAGCATAAACTTATTATGAATGTAATCATTTGAGTTTAAGGGGTTGTCCCTTTCTTGTAAAAAATTAAATAGAGAATCTTTCCCGAAATAACCCCCAGAAGCAAAAATTACGTCTTTGTCAGTACCAATATCTTCACCAGTTCCCAAGTTATCGTCTTTGACAATATATCTTAAAACATCATTATCTTTCTTAATGACACTTTGAAAAACTTCGTCCAAATTAAAAGCCAATGTAATGCACATAATTTTTTTTGCACTATTCATCAACTTTGCATACCACTCTAAAGTGGTATTCTCATCTTTTCCATCTCTCGGACTAAAAAGAGAAATAATACTATTTTTGGCAGGAAGTGTAGTAGGTGTAGGTGTTGCTTCTTTATTTAAAGGCCTTATAATACTTGGTGTTAAATTTTGAGCAAGTCTATTCCAATATTCAAAATACTGAAGAGCAACATCTTTATCCCAAACGACATGGCCAACATTTGAGTGACCAAAAATACCCCCTGCCGAGATATTTGTAGAACCTGTCCAAACTGCAATAGGCACTTCGTTCTCAAGCAAAACAATGAATTTATTATGCCTTATTCCCTCCGTTACAGTTCGTGGAATCGTAACACCACCTAAATCAAGTCCAGCCCTCTTTATCGTATTTTGATTTTCAATTTTATAGGAACTTTCAGCATCGTAAACGATTTTGACGTCAGCTCCTGCCTCAATAATTTTTGCAAATGCAATAGCAACAGGTAAATAATGAAATTCATAAAGAGCTGCCCTTAATGCGTATTTTTCATTTTTTGCGAGAGAAATAAAGTCTATCAAAGCTTCATAAAGACCTCTGGAAAGCCATTTCATCTCTTTTGATTCAGGATCATCAGAGTCTGGCTTAACATTACCAAATTCCCTCGCATAAGCTTGTGAGCCGATTACTCCTCTATTAAAATAAATATCATGTTGCTGTAAATTTTCAAAATTTTTACCAATAACTGGTTCTGTATCAATAGAAATTGAAATGCTAAGGTCATATTTAATATCTAAGTTTTTAGGTTGACCATAGATAGGAACAATTTTATATATGTATTTAACATTTTCCTTGGCAGTATAGTCACACCATTGGAAAGACTGGATTGGATGCTCAAATGTTGAAACGGGAGTGCCTGGAGCAAGCCCTTTATCTTTGTCTTTGAATCTTTTAATACCCTTCATTGAGTATTTTTCTACAATGGAATTTCCATGCAATTCAGCCCTTTCAATACCAAAGCCCAACAAACTCTTTCGAAATTGTTTATCACTTGATTCAAAGTCCCAAGCTAAAACCACAACATAAGTGCCCGAATAAGCTTTACCTTTTAATGTACCGTTTGAAATAATGTCTGTTCGCATATGATCAAATTAAGTTTGTGATAACAAATAATTTGTAGTAATGAAAAATTCAGATAATATCAAAACATCGCAAAACTGTGAAGTATGGTATTTAGAAAATCATAAGGATTAGGTGCTATTTCTTAATTGCATTGTTTTTTTGTCTTTTTTATAATCAAGTCAACAAAAAACTTAATATAATATCAGTCTTTGCAATATTAGGTGAATCTTATCCTTAGATTTTGTTAAATTTATTAAAGAAAAATTTAAAATCAGATAAAACAGTAGGACTTTTATTAAACGGTACTCACAACCCCTTCCTTTTACTAATTCTAAAGAAACTACGAGTAAAAAGCATTACAATCATCATCAAACCACCAATCATTCTTAAATCAAGATTGTGGCTTTCACGGCCAATGTAACGCATAAGCATAACGCCACCCAGCACGAATAAAAGTATGAAACTCATGTCAATTTCTTTAACCTGCCGACCGATATAATTGTCACAAATTTCGTTGACGGTTTCAGGTACTTAAACATCTTCATTGCTTAGCCTGTTACCTGGCCCCTTGCTTTCTAGTCTATTAAGCTGTTTAAAGTACGTTTTGCTTGTGTGTAGGTTAATTAGCCAATTGATGTGTCAAAGACTTGGAAAGTTTATTTTTTCACTCGTAAATTTCGATTGTTCTGTGTTGGTAAATAGGTAGCACCCAAACAAACCCAAATGAAAAACTAAAATGAAACCTTATTAATAATCAAAAGTAACAAAGGAAAAAGCGGCTTCATTACTGCCGTGCTAATGTACGAATGAGGTGGTGCCGTTTTTCACTGCACCACCGAAATCATAGAAAACTAAAATTGTACCTTATTTGGTTTAGGGGTAGAAGCGAGAAGCCCAAAGTGCGTAGGTAGTGCGTCTGGCAGACTTGTAGCGTATAGCCAGACCCGAAGGGTAAGTCCCCAAAAAAGGCCCTCTCGATTGAAAGGGCTTTGAATTACTTTAGTATTTTAATATTCTTAACACCATTAAAAACAATAATAACTTCTTTGTTCATCATTATCTTTGCTTACTCGGCAGTTTGGGTATCGGTTTGGGCGAAAGAGTTGATTCCTGTTAGTAGGAATGTAATTGTGATCAGTTTTTTTCATATTGCTACTCTATCATCATACAAATACGTCTGAAAATCAATAAAACTCTTTCTTATACTTGGAATATCGCCCAGCTCTCGTTTTGCATCAGCAATGGCATTGTACTTTAATACGAGTAAGTCACTAATTTTGGAATCGTCTAATTCATCAACACCTTGCTTTACGTATTGGCTCAAAACAAAGTTCAAAAACTCTTGCTGCTTTGGGTTATAATCTTTTAGGTTTACTTTGGCTTTTTCGGCTCTAAAAGTTCTATCAATTATTTCTGAGTGAAAAGCAACATAAGCCAAAACATCATATAAATCGCTGTTTTCGGCACTAAGCACCTTTTGAAGTTCGGTTAATTGTGCTTTTGAAAATCCTTTCTCTGAAAGTTCTTCTAAAAGTTTTTTTCTGGTATCGGGTTTGCTCCAAATGTCTCTGAGTTCGTTTTCGTTTTTGAATAGTTCAGGCAACGCTCCAAATAATGATTGTAAAAAACTATCTGCTGAAATTGGTTTTCCTTCAGGACTCCAAAACGATGTTTTTATCATGTGCTGCAATTCCCTTACCTTTCCATCAGCCAATTTTACTTTAATAATCTTCTTAGGTTTATCCTCACAACGACAAATTACATAGCCGCAAAGCTCGCATGGTATTTCTTCACCACCGCCACTTGTGGGTGGCTCCAATGGTGGTTCTGGTTTTGGCTTCGGTGGAACGCCACCCGGTGGTAATGGCTCTTCGGGTTCACCGTCCCATTCTGCATCGCTGAAATGATGGTGTGCATTCACAAAATCATAAATCGTAAAATAATCTTTATTATCAAAAAGCCTCGTTCCACGACCTACGATTTGCTTAAACTCGATAATTGAGTTGATGGGTCTGAGCAAAACAATATTTTTTATTTCGGGAGCATCAACGCCTGTACTTAGTTTTTGTGAAGTTGTCAAAATCGTTGGAATACTCTTCTCGTTGTCTTGAAAATCTCTTAGATGCTGCTCACCTATTTTCCCATCGTCTGCCGTTACTCGGTGGCAATAATTAGGGTTTTTCCCTTCGAATCCGATCAGGGAACGACTTCTTGCTTGATTTATTAAATCTCGGATTGCTAAAGCATGAGCTTGCGTAGCACAAAAAACCAGTGTTTTTTCGTTCTGATTTATCAAATCCATGAAAATTTTTACTCGGTATTCTTCACGCTCCTTTATCTCGATGATTCGATTTATTTCTTCTTCAGTGTAACGTTTACCCTCTTTTATCTGCCCTTCTAAAACTGTATCGTCTGAAGTAAATACATAATCATCAATCGTTGTATTGATTTCTTTTACCTTAAAAGGTGTCAAAAAACCATCATTGATGCCTTCTTTGAGTGAATAAATATAAACAGGGTCACCAAAATAACTGTACGTATCTGCGTTTACATCACGTTTTGGTGTGGCTGTAAGCCCCAATTGTACGGCTGGACTAAAATAATCCATAATATCACGCCACGAGCTTTCATCACTGGCTCCACCTCGATGGCACTCATCAATGATGATGAAATCAAAAAAATCTTTGGGATACTCTCCGAAATAAGAGCTGTTGTTTGGGCCAGACATGAAAGTCTGAAAAATGGTAAAAAATATACTGCCGTTTTTCGGCACTTTGCCTTTTTTTTTGATTTCGTCGGGGCTGATTCTTACGAGTGCCGTTTCTTCAAAAGCTGAAAAAGCATTAAATGCTTGGTCGGCCAGAATATTTCGGTCGGCTAAAAATAATATCCTTGGGCTTCGGGCTTCATCTCGTTGGGGTGTCCATTTGGCTTGAAATAGTTTCCATGCTATCTGAAATGCTATGGCGGTTTTTCCTGTGCCTGTGGCGAGTGTTAGCAAAATTCGGGTTTGATTATTGGCTACGGCTTCGAGAACTTTTGTAATGGCGTTATCTTGGTAATATCTCGGCTGCCATAAACCGCCTCGGTCTTCAAACGGTACGGACAATAATTTAGTTTTCCAATAATCACTGCTCTTGACTATCTCTCCTTGCTTTGGCTCAGGGAAACACAATGCCCAAAGCTCGTCAGGTGTTGGAAAACGCTCGATGTCACCCTCTGTGCCTTGCTCTCTATCAATGCCGTAAATTTTTAAACCATTGGTGCTGTACGTAAACCTAACTTGTAGTTTTTCGGCATATGCTTTGGCTTGACCAACTCCTTCGGTATAATATTTATCTCGTGCTTTTGCTTCGATAACCGCCATGTTTCTGCCTTTGTATTGCAGTACATAGTCGGCTTTGTCGGGTGTGTTTCTTTGACCGTTACCGATGAGCCTACCTTTATTGATAGGAAATTCATATTTTATTTTACTTCCTTCAATAACCCCCCAACCTGCTGCTTTTAGGGCTGGATCAATGTACGCGGCTCTTGTTTCGGTTTCGTTCATGGCTGTGTTTCTATCAAATAAGCATCAAATAAAATGTTAGTGTTTTTGCTACTATATTTATTGCATAAAAATTTGATTATCAATTATTTACAATTATACTTAATTTTCAAACCTAATCATTTTGTTTATTATATCAAATAAAATCCCGTCTAATATCAAATAAAAAGTATATTCTATTGAGCATTCTATTGAGCATTTATTCATTTACTTACACATTTTGCTCAATAAAATATTTTACCCATTTCTTAATCCCTTTGGCTTTGATTTGGTTATTATCTAACATTTGTTTTAATATTCTCCTGACCTTATGTTTATTAATTTCCAAGCCTATTCTATTATGTATATCACTAAAACCACTCTCTGGATATGCTTTCAAATCTTTGTAAATTAATTCTTCTAAGCGGTAATCTTCTATATTTTTTAGGTTTGTTTTTCCCTTGAAATTTATTTTACGGATAAATTCAGGATTTACTGCATACTGAGTGCCTTTTCCTTTACCTGTTTTTATGATTAGTTCTAAATCTACTAATCTACCGAGCCAGTTTCTTAGTCCAACTTCTTCGTTTTGATTGAGTATATTAGCTATTTCGAGGGCTGTGTAGGCTTGTTGTTGTGCCAACAAACCCAAAGAAATGACTTCTTTTTGCTTTAAGGCGAATTCCGAACTGGCTTTGTCCATCAGGCGAACTACATCTTTGCTCACAAATTGCTTCTTTACAATAACAGCAACTCTCTCACCCAATTCTTTTACAACAGGGAGGGGTTTTCCTGACCCTAATAACTTGGCATATACCAAATCATAGCCACTACCTTCTTTTTCCATCAGACCTAAATCATAAAATACTTTTGATAGATGCTCATTTCGTCGGATTGATTGGCTCAAAATATTTTTTGGAGTTACACCAAAGGGTAATCGGCCTGGGCTGTGTATTTCCATTCTATTGGGGAAAATATTAATAAAAATATCTCCTCTCGTGGTATAAGTACGATGCACTAAGGCATTTACGACTAATTCTCTTACGACTTCGATTGGGAAAAAAGGAATGTTTTTTCTGAACATACCTTCCGATACTTCTACGCTCTCTTGCCAGTCGGGTACATCATTTAATACAGATTCGAGTAATTCTTTTGGATTTAAGAAATAATCGTCCAGAAGCAATTTCCACACTTTTTCTTCTTTTTCATCGTAGCGAATTATCTGTATGGCAGGCGGATAAAGCAATGAAGCTCTATCGTTTCGTCTGCCTATCCATAAAATCCCTAAGTTGGTCAGGAATCCGTTTTTTTGAAAGAAATAAAAATCTAAAATTTCGTCATCGCTCATTTCTTTTATAAATGAACTTACTCTTGGCGAGTGCCGAATATCTTTCAAAAATACTCTTCGTTTATGTTCGTCAAATTGTGAAACTGGAATACGCTTGTTAGTTTGCTCTTCCCAAACAAAAGCGTTTTTATCTGCCGCCAGCCTTGCCATTTCGTCGGGAGGAATGGGCTTGCAGTCATCGTGGATTCGGATATAATATTTGCCATCGGTAGTTGATGCAATGGTTTGGGCATTTCTGAATATTTGTATTTTTATATATTCCGACTCATTGGCGGCAGTTTCAATGGTTACAGCCACTGCCACATTGATGGTGCGATGCACAATGTTTTTCTGAATGATGTCGGGCAGATTCCTATCAACGATGATTTGATTGAGGGGCGGTTGTTTTTCTTTATCTTCGATACCAATATAGATAAATCCGCCTTGGGCGTTGGCAAAGCATACACAATCTTTTGCCAGTTCATTCCAATCGGTGTTTTTCTCTTTCAGAAATTTTATCGACTTTTTATCTATATTTTTATTCTCTTCCATTTTCTAAACTACTATTTCAGTTTTCAATTCTCCTGCAAAGGCTTTTTGTAAAATACTCTTTTTTAGCTCTTCTAAATCTTCAATTTTCTGTTTATAAATGGCTTCCAGCTTTTGGGTTTCGGCTCGGAGTTTATCCAACTTTTCGACTATTTGGGTTTGTTGTTCGAGTGATTTTGGGAAATAAAAATCAAAACAAAGTACTTTATTCATATTTGCTCTTGGCATTCTTGCTCCTGTCCAAGTTTCATCAATTGCCTTGACTGTATTCGTGGCTATTAACCAATAAAATAAGAATTCTCTCAAAATTTGTTTCTCTACTTTTATCGGAAAAATTTCAGTTGAACAATGACCTTCAAAATCAGGTAATAAAACTTTATTCAAATACGGTCTTAAC
The DNA here is from genome assembly GCF_001649495.1 of Emticicia sp. MM. NCBI lineage: Bacteria > Pseudomonadati > Bacteroidota > Cytophagia > Cytophagales > Leadbetterellaceae > Emticicia > Emticicia sp. MM. The sequence continues at coordinate 54,420 of NZ_LXHX01000121.1, forward strand.
CTTCCGTATAACACGTGTGAATTATTAAAATAAAAAGTAGAACTCTTTACTACTTGTGGTTCTTTACTTCCCAAAAATTTACCAGAGTTCGATTCAATATTTTCTAAGCCTACATATGGTAAATTAGTATGTAATTTTTGCTTTTTATCATACAATATGACTTCTCCCAATTTCTTCTCTTCCCAACTTTCACCTTTATTCTCAAAAATCTCATTCAAATAACTCTCAAATAATTCTTTTGCATTTTTTAGATTCTGCTCGGCGTTTGCTTTTGCTTTGGCTATGGCTTCAAAGGCTTGGTCTAAAATGGCTACTATTTTTTTTTGTTCGGTGAGTGGGGGAATGGGGATTTCCATTCCTTGAATCATTCCAATTTTCAAAAATTTTGTATTGGCACCTACCGATTGTTCTTTGAATTTTTTTAAATAATTCACCAATTGCTGGAATAAATAGCCATAGAGCAATTTATTTGAGTTAATTATTGTAATTACATAAGTTCTCTGATAGGCATTAAATTTCCCGTTATAATATTTTACATTAAAATCTCCACTTGCATTATTTCCTGCTAAAAGAATTGCCTCACAATCAAATGCGTACTCATCAATTGCAAAAATTTCTCTGGAACAAGTAAAAAACGGGTATTTCCCTCCTTGAACCATTGCATTGGAATCTAACTTACCAGTTTTGATGGAAACTAATTCTCCCAACTTTTTCACTTCCCATCCTTCTTTCATAAGTATTCAAAAATTGTGTTGCTTAAATATTTTTAATAAACTGAAAAATAGGCACTGCCCAATCGTTGAGCCGGCCATATTCTTTAGAAATTTTGCCATCGGCAGTTCTAAACAATAGCGTAGGTTCTTGAAAATCTACTGAGTTATCATACAAATAAACTCTATCTACAATCTGTGTAGCAATACAGCAATTGGCAATAGACTTGCTGTATCGAGAAATAATTTTGGTGATAGGCACGTCGTGTCCGCCTTCCATTACACGCTGTGCAATTCGGCTTGCATTGATAGTTGGGCTATTTGTTCCCACAAAAAACAATCGAATGAAGTACCCTTTAGCTTTGGCTTTTTGTAAAAATTCTATTTTATCATCAGCCGAAAGGACAGTTTCAAAAATTATTCCTTTCCTTTGGTTCAGGCAATCTTCACGCATTTGTGTGGCCAACTTTGCTGCGTTGAGTACCGCTTCTGCCGAGTTCCAATCGCCAAAAGTATCTCTTGCTATGTTATCAGGGTTTATATAAACACAGTTTTCTACCCAATCGTGCTGCAAAATCCTTGAAGTAATAGAGGTTTTACCAGAGCCATTTGGCCCAGCAATTACTATCAATACTGGTTTTTTCATTTTTGTATTGCTTTGTATTTTGCATGAGCAACAAGTATTTCAGCCGCTATTTTTTCGTTTAATTGCTTTCTGATAATTGCAAATTTATTTTTCACATCCTCCGATACCTCCTTCATTAGTCCAATTAGTTCTTTGTCAGATGGTTCTTCAAAATTTGTCAAAACGCTTATTTTCATTGTTCAAAAATTTTAATTGTTGTCAATAATCAAACTCAAAACATTCATTATTTCTGCACTATCTTGGTCTAGAGCCTTCATTTCTTCAAAAATCTCCTGTGGGCTACGCAAAGGGGCTTCGGCTTTTTTGTTGGGGTTTTTCACGCTTAAATCATAGGTTTCGGCTACGCTCAACCCACGAGTTTCGGCTTCGCTCGACGACCGACTACCACCAGTTAGGGTGCTAACATCAAGCATCCAACTTTTTTCGGTTTCGGGTTTGGTCTTTTGCAGCTCAACAAACTCTTTTAGGTCAGCATCGTTTAAGGCACTGTTTTTTCCCATGCTTCGGCCTGGGTCAAACTGGTAATACCAAATATTTTTGGTGGGTTCGCCTTTGGTAAAAAACAATACAACGGTTTTTACTCCCGCACCCAAAAACGTTCCGCTTGGCATATCCAAAATGGTGTGCAGGTTACAGGTTTCGAGCAAATATTTTCGGAGCGAAACCGAAGCATTATCGGTATTACTCAAAAAAGTATTTTTTATAACTACTGCCGCACGTCCGCCAGCCTTTAGGCTTTTGATAAAGTGCTGCATAAACATCGAAGCCGTTTCGGAGGTTTTGATGTCAAAGTTTTGCTGCACTTCGGGGCGTTCGGTGCCACCAAACGGCGGATTTGCCAAGATTACCTCATAGCGGTCTTTCTCGGTTATGTTTCTTACACTCTCGCTCAGGGTGTTGGTATGAATAATATTTGGGGCTTCGATGCCGTGCAAAATCATATTCATAATACCGATGATGTAGGCAAGGTTTTTGGTTTCTTTGCCGTAGAGCGTATCTTCTTGGAGCTTCTTTAAGTTAGTAGTGGTTTTGTCCATCCGCTCATAAATGTAGTCGTATGCTTCGCACAAAAACCCTGCACTACCACACGCACCGTCATAAATTCGCTCGTTTACCTTAGGGTCAATAACCTGAATCATGGCACGAATCAGCGGGCGTGGCGTGTAATACTGTCCGCCATTACGCCCAGCATTACCCATATTTTTGATTTTGGTTTCGTACAAATGGCTCAATTCGTGCTTATCATTTGAGCTACCGAACTGTAATTCATCAGCAATTTCAATGATTTCACGGAGGTTATAACCGCTCTTCACTTTGTTTTTTAGTTCGCTGAAAATCTCACCAATCTTGTATTCAATCGTTCTTGGATTGTCGGCTTTTTGCTTAAAACTCCCCAAGTATGGAAACAATTTAGTATCAACAAACTCAACTAAATCTTTGCCTGTTAGGGCTTTATTGATGTCTATTTCGTATTTGTCGGTTGTACCTTCTTTCAGGCGTTTGGGTGCTGCCCAAGTAAGCCAACGATAGGCTTCATCTAAAATATACTTATACTCTTTGCCTTCGAGAGCTGCTTCATCTGCTTTTTCTTTTTCTAATTCATCCAAATAACGCAAGAACAAAACCCAAGAGGTTTGCTCAATGTAGTCAAGTTCGCTATCAGTCTCACGGTACAGTACGTTATCAATGTTCTTAAAATTTTGTTCAAACATGGGGTTGTGTTTAATGCTGTTTTCGTTAATTGTTTGGTAATTAAAATACAATTGAATGAAGTCGAATATAATTTGTCTTTAGCTGTTCATAGCTTATTCGCTTCTTCTTTTATCATATCAGATAATTTCAGTACACCTCTTTTCTATTTCACTTTATCAGTCTCATTAAAATCCTATGGCAAACCTTTGATAATGTGTTGAAAAATATATCTCTGTTCATCTTTGGAAACTTTTAATGTTTAAAAGTAAGAATAATACAACTACGATACAAGATTGGGTCGTCAACACATTATTGCAATTATGAAAACCACCGTACTGAGCCTTACTTAAAGTTAATCAATAAACTGCCTTTTAAAATTATTACGATTATCAATTTCTTTTCACTGAATTCAGCCTATGTGGGGTGATACCCCACATTAATATTGGCTTGTCATACGGTCGGCAACCTACGTTTTTTCATTATTTTCACATAAAACACTCATTATTAATACTTTAGTAAATAATATACTTTCCCTTCTGACTTATATTTTGGATTAGAAATTACAATAACTCAATATGTGGCTGAATTCAGCCGACAGTTCAGCCGACAGTTCAGCCGACAGTTCAGCCGACAGTT
>NZ_LXHX01000001.1:0-5957 GCF_001649495.1 Emticicia sp. MM
GGTGACGATAGCATTGCAGTTACGGCAACTACTGTTCGTATCCCAACCGTTGGTGGACACTCAGAGGCAGTAAATATTGAGTTCGAAAACGATTTTGATTTAGATGAAGTTCGTAGATTATTGAGCGAAACCGAAGGCGTTATCGTACAAGACGACGTGAAAAATTTCGTTTACCCAATGCCAATCAATTCGCATGGAAAAGATGAAGTTTTTGTTGGACGTATCCGTCGTGACGAATCTCAAGCTAATACATTAAATCTTTGGGTGGTTGCCGATAACCTCCGTAAAGGTGCTGCTACTAACGCTGTTCAGATTGCTGAATATATGTTGAAAGCAAATTTATTGTAACACAATTTTCTAAATTGTAGTTTTATAAGGGAAGGCATTTTTAATGTCTTCCCTTTTGTTTTAAATCTTATCAAAAGATTACATTTGTGCTAATCAAGCAATTACAATTCAACCTTATAATGAAAAAACTCATAATTCTTCTTTTATGCTCTTTAGGAGCTTTCGCCCAAATAAATCCCGAAAATATTAAAATCATACGTGATAAATGGGGTGTTCCGCACATTTTCGCTAAAACAGACCCCGAAGTATCATATGGATTAGCTTGGGCAAATGCCGAAGATGATTTTAAAACTATGCAGCTCACACTTTTGGCGGGCAAAGGTATGGTTGGCCGCCATAAAGGTAAAGATGGAGCAACCATTGATTATGTAGTTGCACTGTTACGTTGTAGAGAAGTGGTTGAAGAGCAATATGATAAAGTGTTTTCGCCCGAATACAAAGCACTCATTGAAGGCTATGTGGCTGGTATCAATGCTTATGCTGCCAAACATCCTGAGGAAGTTTTAGTAAAAGGGTCTTTTCCAACAACGCCTAAAGAATATACTGCCAGTACAGTTCTTTCGTTGTCGATGATTTCGGGCGTTGATGCAGTTTTGCAGAAAATCTTTAAAGAGAAAGTAAAAACGCTCGATGATTTTAAGGCAGCGGGCTCAAATGCTATGGCTATACACGGCTCTAAAACAACTGATGGAAGTGCCTATTTAGCAATCAATCCACATCAGCCGCTTGAAGGTCCTGTGGCTTGGTATGAAGCTCATTTATGCAGCGAAGAAGGTCTTAACGTTTTGGGTGCTTTGTTTCCAGGTGGACCTGTAATTTTTGTAGGTGCAAACGAAAACTTAGGTTGGACGCACACGGTGAATTATCAAGATAAAGTAGATGTTTTTCAACTCGAAATGAATCCTTCCAACAAAATGCAGTATAAGTTTGATGGAAAATGGGAAACTTTAGAGCAGAAAACAGTGAAATTGAAAGTAAAAATGGGAGCTTTCACGATTCCTGTTAAAAAAGTGGCTTTGTGGAGTAAATACGGAGCAACGGTTCAAACCAAGCAAGGTACTTTTTCGGTTAGATTTAGTGCTAATCAAGATATCAGAGGAATCGAACAGTGGTATAAAATGGATAAAGCTCGTAATTTCTCAGAATTCTATAAAGCCATGCAAATGACGGCTATACCAGGGTTTAATACCATTTATGCCGATAAACGAGATACCATTTTTTATGTAAGCAATGGGAAAATTCCATTCCGTGCCGAAGGTTATGATTGGAAAAATACAATTCCGGGTAATACTTCAAAAACGCTTACTACTTCCTTTCATCCGCTGAAAGATTTGCCACAATACATCAATCCTGTAAGTGGCTATTTATTCAATGCCAATCATACGCCATTTAATGCCACAGGCCAGAAGGATAACCTAAAAGCCCAAGATTTCGACCAAACAATGGGCTATGAAGTAAAAGATAATAACCGAAGTATTCGCTTTCAAGAAATGTTTTCGCAGTATGATAAAATCTCGTTTGAAGATTTTAAACGTATCAAATATGATGGTCAATTACCACAAGGGAAACTTTATTTTCCATCCAACACCGATGCTTTATTTCAGTTAAACCCGCAGGAATATGCTGATTTAAAGCCACTTATCGAAAACCTAAACTCTTGGGATAGAAAAACTAATGTTGAAAGCAAAGGAGCGGCTATTTTCTTAATTATGCTCAATTATTTCACCACAGACTTCCCAAAGAGAGAAACCTTAACCGATTATGTAATTACCAAAGAAGATGCGATTGGGGCTTTCCAATATGTAAATACATATATGAAACAGCATTTTGGAAGAACAGATATTGCTCTCGGTGATTTACAAAAATTAGTAAGAGGAAATATTGAAAAGCCAGTGTGGGGTTTGCCTGATGTGATTACAGCCATGCACACTCGCCCTTATAAAGATGGTAAATTGAAAGTTGTGCAAGGTGAATCTTACATTGGATTAATCAAATTTCCGAAAAATGGTTTACCAGAAATCGAAACAGTACTCAATTTTGGCCAATCAACCCATGCAGATAGTGCACATTTTGCCGACCAAATGGATTTGTATTTAAACCAGAAAACCAAGAAAATGACACTCGATAAGGCAGAAGTAATGAAAGCTGCCGTAAAGACGTATTCGCCAAAATAGGTTTTATATCACAATTATTAGCCTTTCATACTCATTTATTGGCGGTTCAGAGAATCGTCAGATGAAGTTTGAAACCTTATTTATGACAAAACCGTTTTGTTTTCATTCAGTTTTCTCTAAACAAACAAGTAAAATTTCTATGAATCGAATGTTCGGATTTGCCCTGATGGCGGTCTTTTTTTTCTTGATTGATTTGTATGTATGGCAAGCAATAAAAATTGTGATGCGTTCGGCCACACTTTCTACTCAACGAATCATCGGTTTTGGCTTTTGGGGACTTACCGTTTTTTCAATACTTTCAATCATTGCTATTTTTACTTATATGCCTATGTCGGCTCCCGTAAAGGCGAGTTTCCGTACATTTCTAATGGCTGGTATTTTTATCATTTATATATCCAAAGTATTCTCGGTTTTAGTTTTAATCATTGATGATTTAATTCGTTTAGGGAAATGGGTGATTAGCTTCTTTCAAGGCGATTCTGCTCCTGCACAAGTAGCCACTGAGGTAATTCAGCCCGCTGCCGAAAAAATTAGCCGTTCGGAGTTTTTAGCTAAATCAGCCTTAGCCGTTGGGGGGCTTCATGCAGGCGGTATGGCTTGGGGAATTCTTTCGGGTGCCCACGATTATCGCGTGCGTAATGTTACGCTTCGCATTAAAAACCTTCCACGCCAATTTGATGGAATGAAAATCGCTCAATTATCAGATATTCACTCAGGAAGTTTCTTTAATAAAACAGCAGTAAAAGGCGGTATTGAAATGTTGATGAAAGAAAAGCCTGATATGTTTTTCTTTACGGGAGATTTAGTAAACAATATTGCTCCTGAAGTAAAAGATTACATTGATATATTCTCAAAAATTAAAGCTCCATTGGGAACATTTTCAACCTTAGGAAATCACGATTATGGTGATTATACGCAGTGGGTTTCGCCAGAAAAGAAACGCCAAAACCTACAAGATTTGATGAATGCTCACAAAACAATGGGTTGGGATTTACTAATGGATGAGCATCGTGCAGTAAAAGTAGATGGAGAAAGTATCGGAATTTTGGGTATCCAAAACTGGGGAGCAGGAAATTTTGCCAAATATGGTAGCATTGAGAAAGCTCAACAAAATGCCCATGATTTACCAGTAAAACTTTTATTATCGCACGACCCAAGCCATTGGAGAGCACAAGTTTTGGGTAAGCAAACTGATATTGATGTGGCTTTTGCTGGTCATACACATGGAATGCAGTATGGGGTAGAAATTGCGGGCATTAAGTGGTCTCCTGTACAATTCCGTTATAAAGAATGGGCCGGTTTGTACGAAGAAAATAACCAAAAACTTTACGTAAACCGTGGTTTTGGCTATATCGGTTACCCAGGTCGTTTAGGTATTTTGCCAGAAATAGCTATTTTCGAATTAAAGGTTGGCTAATTTGAAAGAATTAGAAAAATATTTTAATCAACTGTCCCCGCTCAAGGCTGAAACTTGGGCGAATTTAAAACCGCTTTTTTCAAAGAAAAAACTACTGAAAGGTGAATATTTCATTGAGCAGGGACAGTTGGCTACTAAAATTGGTTTTCTTGAATCGGGAGTTATCAGAGCTTTTTATCGAAACGATGAAGGCGTTGAGTATAACAAGCATTTTTTTATTCCAAACGCTTTAGTTGGGGGATATGCTTCGATGATTACAGGAAGACCAAATGTGATTATCCAGCAAGCACTAATAGACTGTGATTTATTAGTGGCAGACTTCTCTCAACTGTCAGCCTTATACAATTCCCACCCTGATTTAGAGCGAGTCGCTCGTCGGCTTGCCGAGTTTTTCTTTGTAGATAAAGAAAACCGTGAAATCGAAATTATTTTATTAGAGGCAGATAAACGTTATGAACTTTTCCAAAAGCGTTATCCTTCGCTTGAACAACTCATTCCTCAATATCATATCGCTTCCTACTTGGGCATTACGCCTACACAATTAAGCCGTATTCGGAAGAAGTTATCACAACGCTAATTTCTTTACCTATGTAAATGTTTTTGATTTTCGGGCCATCTAATTTTGGTCAAAAATAAGGAATGAAACATTTACAAATGCTATTGATACTTTGGCTATTTACGGCGAAGGTAGATGCACAAACTACACCAAACAATATGGTATCACAAAAAAACTACACTATTTTAGTGTTGATGAATGCCACGCCCCAGTGGCTTTCGCATACACGTAGCGAACGGGCCGATTTTTTTGAAAAAAGAATCATGCCCATTTTTCAGAAAGTAAGTAAAACTGTAAAAGTTCAACTTTTTGATAGCGAATACTTTCATGCCCAAGTATCAGATTTTATTATAATAACTACCTCAGATTTAGAGCAATACAAGCTCATGATTGAATTATTGAGAGATTCTAAAATCTATGGTGAACCCTATTTTCAAATCAAAGATATTATCGTAGGGCAAGAAAATGCTTTTGAAGATTTTAATATTTTACTAAAAAATGAACACTAAGGGAAACACAATGCTCATAACTGGTGGAACTGCTGGAATTGGGCGAGCTTTGCTTCATAGATTTTACAGTTTAGGGAATCAGCTAATTGTTAGTTCAAGTAATGCCGAAAATCTTGAAAACCTTAAGCTTGAATTTCCTAACATAGAAACGGTTGTGTGTGATTTGGCTCAAGAAAAAGAAGTTTACAAACTAATAGAAATTTGTCAGCAGCGTTTTTCGACTATTAACGTATTGATAAATAATGCAGGCATCCAGTTTAATTATGATTGGAAAATAGAGCAGGAAGGATTGAAAAAAATCAAAGATGAGATTAGTGTCAATTTTACGAGCCCAATGCAATTAATTTATGGGTTATTGCCCTTGCTTTTGCAGAAACCCGATGCCGCAATTATCAATGTTTCGTCGGGCCTTGCTTTCGCACCTAAAAAATCAGCACCCGTCTATTGTGCAAGTAAAGCAGCTATTCATAGTGTGAGTAAAAGTTTGCGATATCAGCTTGAAAATACTTCTATAAAAGTATTCGAAATTATTCCTCCTTTGGTTGATACAGCCATGACTGCGGGTAGGGGAACAGGAAAAATTACAGCCGAGCAATTAGTCGATGAATTCATGAATAATTTTAAAAATAATAAGTTTGAAAGTAACATAGGCAAGACAAAGCTTCTTAGATTTATACAAAGACTTTCTCCTAAAATTGCTGACAAAATCATGAAAGGTGGTTTGTGAGTAAAATGATACAAAAAAATGCTTATTCTAATACTAGAATAAGCATTTTTTCATTTGAATTTAATACATTGGTTTAAGCTTGAAGATTTGACTTTTATGAATTGTAGTCTTGTTATTACTCTAAAAAAAAGCTTAAAATGACTTAAAAATTATTTTTATATTTTCTTTAAAAATAAATAACTGATAATCAATACTTTATGTTGAAACCTAAATTATTTTTTTAATA
>NZ_LXHX01000017.1:0-20941 GCF_001649495.1 Emticicia sp. MM
TATTGTTTGATTTTTTTATCAACCTCTGGCTTATAGTCAGCTTCTGTGAGGGTAAAAAAAAAAACTTTCAATTTGCCTTGAGTAGAAGAAATTCTATCTAATGTAGTTTCCATTTAGGATTATTTTGATTTTTCGGCCTCTAGCGATAAGCCATCGGCTTTTGCTTTAAAAAGATTTCTAAATTTTTGAAAAAAGGCTTTAGGCAAAGCCAAGTGCCACACCCAAAGGTAAATGGCAAGTACATAACCTAAAAAACCCCCTAACCAAGCAAGGTTCAGAGGGTTTTTCTTCGTACGGGCGGAGGGACTCGAACCCCCACGCCTTGCGGCACCAGATCCTAAGTCTGGCACGTCTACCAATTTCGCCACGCCCGCATTTCCATGACAATTCCGAACTCGGTCGTTGTTGTTTGGGCTGCAAAGGTAGTGAGTATTTTTTATCTTGTCAATAGATGTATAGAAAATATTTTATTTTTTTTTGAGAATATATTTACCCATATTCATCGAATATTTTAAGGTTGACTATTCTTGGAAAAATATTTGTTCCTAAAAACTGAATTATTAACTTAGTGTTACGAAAATACAACAAACACAATAAAGAAAGGAGGTCGCTGTGGTAGAACAAGATGTAAGCAATACAACCGAAGTAAGTCATCAAGGCTCAATGATTGATATAGAAAAAGAACGCAACGAAATTTTATCTCGGTATCGCCAATTATTTAGAGCCGCCAAGCCAGTTCTGAAAGGAGATGACGCCCAAAAGATAAGAAAAGCATTTGATATTGCGGTTGAAGCTCATAAAGACATGCGACGTAAGTCGGGTGAGCCTTATATTTATCACCCACTTGAAGTAGCCTTGATTTGTGTGGAAGAAATAGGTCTGGGGGCTACTTCTATTATTTGTGCCTTATTGCACGATGTAGTAGAAGATACAGATATGACACTAAAAGATATCGAACAGGAGTTTGGTTCGAAAGTGGCTCGTATCATTGATGGCCTTACGAAGATTTCAGGTAATTTCGAACAAGGAACTTCCGCTCAAGCTGAAAATTTTAGAAAAATGCTCCTTACACTTTCAGAAGATGTGAGGGTAATTTTAATAAAACTCGCTGACCGCCTGCATAATATGCGTACGCTCGGCAGTATGGCTCGTAATTCACAACTAAAGATTGCCCACGAGACAATTTTCATATATGCTCCATTGGCTCATCGTTTGGGGCTTTATAAAATTAAGTCAGAGCTTGAAGATTTATATTTAAAATATACTGAACCAGAAGTATATAAAGATATTGCTAATAAACTCAAAACTACTAAAGCTACTCGTGACCGCTTCATTGAGACTTTTATAAAGCCCCTTGAGAAAAAATTGCATGATGCTGGCATTGATTTTATTATTAAAGGTCGCCCTAAGCATATCTATTCGATTTGGAATAAATTGAAACATCAAAAAAAGTCTTTTGAAGATATTTTTGATTTATTTGCTATTCGAGTCATTTTGCAAGGAGTTTCAGCCGAAAAAGAAAAATCGGCTTGTTGGCAAGCGTATTCAATCGTAACAGATGAATATAAGCCTAATCCAGACCGCCTCAAAGATTGGATATCTATTCCGAAAGCTAATGGCTATGAATCTTTGCATACAACAGTTATGAGCCACACTGGTCAATGGGTTGAAGTACAGATTCGTACTGAACGCATGGACGAAATTTCGGAGCGAGGTTATGCAGCTCATTTTAAGTATAAAGGGAATGATACTTCAATGGAAGCCCCACTCGACCGTTGGATTAATCAAGTTCGAGAAACTTTAGAGTCGGGTGATAAATCAGCCATTGAGTTTTTGGAAGATTTTCGAGGAAATTTCTATAATGAAGAAGTATTTGTTTTTACACCAAAAGGAGATTTAAAGGTGCTCCGAAAAGGGGCAACAATTTTAGACTTTGCCTTTGAAATACATACGGATATTGGTAAGCGTTGTACGGCAGGGAAGGTAAATGGTCAATTGGTGCCTATTAGTTATGTGATGCAAAATGGTGATCAGATTGAGATTCTAACCACCAAAAACCAAAAACCATCAGAGGATTGGTTACGTTTCGTGACAACCTCAAAAGCAAAGGCCCGAATTAAGGATTTACTGAAAGAAGAAAATAAAATCTATTTCAGTGATGGAAAAGAAATTATTACAAAGAAGTTAAAAACATTAGGACTCGAAAATACCCTTGAAACGCTCAATCAGCTTCGAGCTTATTTCAATAAAAAAGATTATAATGATTTATATTATAGTTTTGGGAAGGGCTATATTCAACCAGATGAAATTAAAAAGTTCAAGACTGAGCGTGAGGCTCGTTTGAATAAACAAGCTAAAATTGAGCTAGATAATAAGGCATTTTTAGATGCTAAAGCCTTTGAAAAAGAATTTAAGAAGGTAAAAGGGGTAGATACACTTTTTATTGGTGATGATTTACAAGAGATTGATTTTACACTGGCCAAATGCTGTAGCCCAATACCAGGAGATGATGTTTTTGGATTTTTGACCATTAATGAAGGAATCAAGATTCACCGTAACTCATGCCCCAATGCTCAGCAACTATTATCTCAGTATGGAAATCGGGTTATAAAAGCTCGATGGTCATCTCAAGTTGCCAAAGCATTTGTCGCAACCATTCATCTCGATGGTCTTGACCGTATGGGAATGATTCAAGATATTTCTAAAGTAATTTCAAGCGAATTACATATAAATATGCGTTCTTTGGCGGTTGATACGAATGATGGTATATTTACAGGCGATATAAAACTTTATATTCAAGATACTCGCCACCTTGAAACCCTCATGCAAAAACTCAATGGCATTGAAGGCATGAATAAAGTAACACGCGTTGATTTAGAGTAAAATTAATACCCAAAAAGAAAAAATAACCTATTATAATGAAAACCTCAACTGTTTTGATGGTTTGGGCTTTGCTATTGTGTTCTGCAAAAAGCTTTGCTCAAAAACCTGATACCTTATATGCAAAAAAAGGATTTTGGAAAACAGCCATTTACAAAGATTCAAATAAACTCACGAGCAAAGAAGTATTGGTTTTGTATGGCGATACGTGGGCTCCGAAAGTCAAATACAAATGGTCTAATATTATAAGGCCAACAGGAGGAGTAGCAATGGTGGGCGGAATAGGATTGATAGCCGTAGGCGTGAAGGGTTTAGATGTGATTACCGTAGTTGAGGGTAAACAAACGAAATACACACTTAGGAGTTTGCCACAAATGGCCGCCGGAGCGGGCTTATTAGTATTAGGTTTTAATATGGTTCTTTCATCGAATTTATTAGTTAAAAATTCAGTGGATGTTTATAACCACATGATTAATTCGAGTAAGAAAATGAGCTATATTGATAGAGTTCAATTAGGCATTACAAATAATAACTCAATAGGAGTGATAGTTTCTTTGAAATAGTCTTAACTATAATTTATCCCCACTTACTTGTCAAGCTAAGGCTTGGCTTATTCTTGAAATTCAAATGAAAAAATACATTTTTTTTATAATTATCTTTTTTTTATCAGTTCTAAATACTTTTGCTCAAACAACGCAGGATACAATTTATCCGAAAAGGGTATTTATCACTACCAAAATTTACAAAGACGGTATAAAACTTTCTACCCAAAGAGTAACCGATATATTCATGTTTAAAGGTACTGAGCAATCTTTAATTAAATATAAGTGGTCTAACATTCTAAAACCGATAGGTCCAGTGGTTACAATTGGAGGAATAGGTTTGGCATATGTGGCATTAAAAGGAAAAGACGCCACAAGTATAGTAGATGGAAAAGTTGTCGAATACAAAATTCGTAGTCTTCCTAAACTACTCATAGGAATAGGGTTAGTTGCAGGTGGACTAAGTATGATAGAGTCTTCCAATGAACTGGCCCAACACGCTGTTGATATCTACAACTCAAAAGAAAGAAAGAAGAAGAAAGTAAGTGTGATTAATAACATTCAATTTGGACTAACAGATAGTCACTTAATAGGCTTTAATTTAAATCTAAATTAAAGATTAATATTCTTAAGATACCCTTAAAGCACCATCTATCCTTGGTGCTTTTTGTATTTATCGAAGACTTTATAGAAAAAAATATAGCTAATTGCTTCATTATATTTTTAAATGATGATAGTTCTGTATTTTATTAGTAATTTTATCCTAAAATCATAGTCAAACGCATTTAGTAAAATGGTTTCTAATCCTTCAAATTTTGAAGCAGCAAAAAGTATCTTTACGGCTTATTTGGAAACAAAATTGCTTCGTAAAACGCCCGAAAGGTACGCTATTTTAGAAGAAATTTATTCGAGAAATGACCATTTTGAGGTCGAGGATTTATATATTTCTATGAAAAATAAGAAATATCAAGTAAGCCGTGCCACGGTTTATAATACCCTTGATTTATTGGTTGAGTGTGATTTGGTAAAAAAGCATCAGTTTGGTAAGAACTTAGCTCAATACGAAAAAGCCTATGGCTCGAAACAACATGACCACCTCATTTGTGTAGATTGCCATAAAGTAATGGAATTTTGTGACCCACGAGTACAAAATATCCAAAATATGGTTGGTGATATGCTGAAATTTAAAGTGATGCATCATTCGTTGATTTTCTATGGAACTTGCGAACGAACAGATTGCGAGCACAAAACCAAAGAAGCTTCTTAATCTCAAAAGTTTTGAAAGCGAGATGATGATTTTAGTTGTTGAAAATAAATACTTAGTTTTATTCGTAGAATAAGGTAATTCTACATTCTTAATTCTTACAATTTCAAAATGGTTGACATTCTTTTAGGCTTACAGTGGGGCGATGAAGGCAAAGGCAAAATTGTTGATGTACTTGCTCCGGATTATGAAGTAGTTGCACGTTTTCAAGGAGGACCCAATGCCGGTCATACACTCGAATTCAACGGTTTCAAACACGTATTGCACCAAATTCCGTCGGGTGTTTTTCGCCCAGATTGTTTGAATATCATTGGTAATGGTGTTGTGCTCGACCCCATTATTTTCAAAAAAGAAATTGATGGTTTAGGTAAATATAACCTTGATTTGAAGAAAAATTTAGTTATTTCTAAGAAAACAGCCATCATTATTCCTACGCATCGTTTGCTCGATGCAGCTTATGAAAAAGCCAAAGGTGCAGCTAAAATTGGTTCTACTCTTAAAGGAATCGGACCAGCGTATTCTGATAAAGTTGCTCGCCAAGGTCTTCGTTTGGGTGATATCGTTTCTCCAAATTTTGAAGAAAAGTACAAGTCTTTGGTTGAAAAACATACCCAAATCTTAGATTTTTACCAATTCGAGTATGATTTAGCGGAAGCGGAAAAAGATTTTTTTGCTGCGGTTGAATTTTTGAAAGAATTTAACTTACAAGACACCGAATACGTAGTAAATCAATCTTTGAAAGATGGTCAAAAAATCTTAGCAGAAGGAGCTCAAGGCTCATTGCTCGATATTGATTTTGGTTCATATCCGTTTGTTACAAGTTCGAATACAACTGCTGCTGGAGTTTGCTCTGGTTTGGGCGTTGCACCAAATACAATCGGTGAAGTTTACGGGATTTTTAAAGCGTATTGTACACGTGTGGGAAGCGGTCCTTTTCCAACCGAGTTAGATAATGATTTAGGTGAGAAAATTCGTCAAGAAGGACGTGAGTTTGGAGCAACTACTGGTCGTCCTCGTCGTACTGGTTGGTTAGATTTACCAGCTCTTAAATATAGCATCATGCTCAATGGCGTGACTAAATTGGTGATGATGAAAGTAGATGTGCTTAATTTCTTAGATGAGATTAATGTTTGTACACATTATCGTTTGCCAGATGGAACCGTAACCGAACAAATGCCATTTGATTTAACTGATATTGAAGTAGAACCAATTTACACTACTTTTAAAGGTTGGAAATGCTCTTTGGAAGGTATGCGTTCGTTTAAGCAAATTCCTACCGAATTAGCTGATTACGTAAATTATTTGGAAAAAACACTCGAGGTGCCAATTAGCTTTATTTCTACTGGTCCTGACCGTGAAGAAATCATTTTACGTTAATTAAGAAAAATGCTATTTGCTTGATAAATGTGCCTCGTTTTCTAAATGTGGCACATTTATTTTGTATGATATCTAAATGCTTATGGTGTAAAATGACAGGTTTAAAGCCTGTTCAATAATACTAAAACTATGACTTCAAATCTTGCCAATTATCTTTTTAGTAACGAAACGCTCTATAAAAATGTAGTTTCCGATAGCCCTAAAGTTATGGAAACAAAACCTCATATTGAGCCAAAAGTGCTTGTGCAAGAGCCAACTTCTACTCCAACTCAACTAGAGAAAGTTGTGAAACCTACCATTCCAACCTTCAAATTCCGAAATCAAGTTCTGATTTTAGCTGATACGATTTCAGATTCAGAAAAAGCATTATTGGTAAAGATTTTGGGTGCTATCGGACTAACAATTGAACAAGTAGATTTAATAGAATTAAGTAAAGTACATATGCCTGATTATCAGACTTTTGTCTCACAAGCAATTACCAAAAAAGTAATTAGCTTTGGGGTAGGGTTAGGGCGTTTGAACTGGAATATTCTCCTAAATATTTATCAACCCAAACAGATAGCGGGTGTAGATTTTCTTCTTTCTGATGAACTGCGTGTGCTTGATACCAATCTCGAATTGAAAAAGGTACTTTGGGGAGCCTTAAAAGCAATGTTTAGTAATTAAATTTGGCAAAGTTCAATAAAATTTCCATCGGGGTCATTCAAAAAAAGCTGTAATATGCCATCTGGTCGTGCTTTTATTGGGAAATACTTTACTCCGTATTCTATCAAAACTTTTTCAGCTAAATAAACATCACTTACCTCCAAAGCAAAGTGATTGCTTCTTACTGGGGTAAAAGTTCGCTCTGGTTGACGACCTATCAAGTGGAGTTCTCGGCCATTTCCTAAATCGAACCAAATAACTGGATAATCAAAATTAGGTGTTGGGATTTCTTTTAGATCAAGAATTTCTCCGTAAAACCTTCTACTTCTTTCTATTTCACTAATTTGCAAAGCCACATGATTAAAGGCTTTGATGCTTAATTTATTGCTCATTTTCTATTGTTTTTTCTTTCGCAAAAGTAAATAATTACATTGATTGAAAAGCCAAAAACACTTAGAATCCTAATTTTTTTGTAAATTGCAGCATGGAAAAATTTGTTGTTTCGGCCCGAAAATACCGTCCTATCACTTTTGATACAGTCGTAGGTCAGTCGCACATCACAACTACTTTACAAAACGCCATTCGAACCAATCATTTGGCTCAAGCTTTTTTGTTTTGTGGCCCACGTGGGGTAGGTAAAACAACTTGTGCTAGAATTTTGGCTAAAACCATAAATTGCCAAAATCTAACCGAAGATATTTCTCCTTGTAATGAGTGTGAATCTTGTAAGAGCTTCAACAACAATGCTTCTTTCAATATTCATGAGCTTGATGCGGCTTCGAATAACTCAGTAGAAGATATTCGTAATCTGACTGACCAAGTACGTTTTCCTCCTCAATCGGGCAAGTATAAAATATATATCATTGACGAGGTTCACATGCTCTCGCAGGCAGCTTTCAATGCTTTTTTGAAAACCCTCGAAGAGCCGCCAAGTTATGCTATTTTTATTTTAGCAACTACGGAAAAACACAAGATTCTACCCACTATTTTAAGTCGTTGTCAGATTTTTGATTTTAACCGTATTCAAATCAAAGACATTGCCGACCATTTGGCTAATGTAGCTATTAAAGAAAATATAAAAGCTGATTATCAGGCACTTGAGTTAATTGCTCAAAAAGCCGATGGTGGTTTACGTGATGCTCTTTCAATGTTTGATTTGAACGTAACGTTCTCTTCTGGAAATGGACTAACGTATCAAGCGGTCTTAGATAATTTACATATTCTTGATTACGATTATTATTTTCAAATGACCGATGCTTTGGCAGAAAGTAAGGTTTCGGAGGCGTTTTTATTATTCAATGAAATTTTGGAAAAAGGTTTCGATGGTCATCAATTTGTTGTTGGTCTGAATGAGCATTTTCGTAATTTGATGGTAAGTAAAGACCCACAAACCGTAAAACTTTTGCAAGTTGCTGAATCAATTCAACAACGATATATTGAGCAATCAGGTAAACTCTCGCTGGGTTATATCTTCTCATCATTGAGTATTGGTAGTCAGTTAGATATCAATTATAAATCGGCGAAAAACCAGCGTTTACATGTAGAAATTGGCTTGATGAAACTGGCACAGATTCAACAAGTTTTGAATTTGAGTGAACTTCCTAGTAGTAGGGAAGAAAAAAAAAATACTAATTTAGCTGTAAGAACGGAAACGATTTCTGAACAAAAACCGATTCCAGCGGCAGTTACACAAACAACTACTTCACAGGCTCCACCAAGTTATGTACCTACCGTACCAGTAGTTGGGCCGAAGAATATTTCGATGCCGAATATTCCGAGCCCTACACCGGGATTTCAGTCTGCTCGACCTTCGATGGCTTCTTCAAAGCTCCGCTCAACGGTTGATATCGAATCATCGGTTTTTAATCCAAAGACCAATGAGTCAGTTCCAAATAATAATGCCGATACTAATTTATTTAATTATAACGAGCCGTTTACATTTGAAGCTGCCCAACAGGCTCTATTTGCTTTCGCTAATGAAAGCGATTTAGAAACTTTGCGGGTAATGCTTAAGCGAGATTTTGAGTTGAATGATACTACTTTTCATTTGCATTTAGATAATCAAATTCAAATGGATACGCTTACACAAATCAAGCAGGACCTGGCTACTTTCTTGCGTCAGAGATTAAGAAATGTGTCGATACAAATTACAGCAGAAATGCTTGAAACAATCAGTGAGCGTAGGCCATATACCGCCCAAGAGAAGTTTGAATACTTAGCTAATAAAAATCCAGCCTTGTATGAATTGAGAGAAAAACTAGGTTTAGAACTAGTATTTTAAAATAAGAAAAAGTGCGGTAGCTGAGACTACCGCACTTTTTTTCATTAGAAAGTAATTTTCAGTATAATTTTTTCTGCACCACGCTTGATTTCGGCATCAATCGTTTGGCCTTTTTCAAATTTACCGAGTGCTTTCATGTATTCTTGTACATCATTGGTTGTGTTATCGCCCAATTTTAAGATAACATCACCTGTTTGTAAACCCGCTTTTTCGGCTGGTCTTCCTTTGGTTACGCCATCTACTTTTACACCACCTTTATCAAAAGCATAGTCAGGAATAATACCCATGGTTACTTTAAAACTACTGCGTGCATTGCCAGCATGCGGATTATTAGCTACTTGTATAAAATCAAGTTTGGGTGATTCATCAATTTTCTCAATAATACCTTTAGCTAGTTCTAAAACCTTTAGCTCGCCTTCATAATTGATTAAATTCGCATCATCGCTTGGCTTATGGTATTCTTGGTGAGCACCTGTAAAGAAAAACAATACAGGAAGATTTTTTAAGTAAAACGAAGTATGGTCTGAAGGCCCTACACCCGCAGAATCGACATTGTATTTAACTCCTTGATTTAGTGCTAATTGAGGCATATTTTTACCCCAAAAACTACTTGTACCCCAGCCTCCGATTGTTAAACCTTTGTCATCTCTGTATCTGCCAATCATATCCATATTTATCATACAGTTGACACTCTTTAGGTCAATTGTGGCATTATCTGCGTAATATTTTGAGCCAATTAAGCCCAATTCTTCACCCGAAAATCCGATGAATAAGAAATTGTGTTTTTCTTTGATTTTGTTTTTGGCATAAAACTTCGCTAATTCAATCAATCCAGCTGTTCCAGAAGCGTTGTCATCAGCCCCATTATGAATCAAACCTGCTGAATTTGCTTCAAGCGAACTCCCTTGGTCGCCTTTGCCGAGGTGGTCATAGTGGGCTCCAATCACAATGGTTTTATCTGAGCCATTATCTAAAAAGCCAACCACATTAGTAGCTTGTACATAACTTACGTTTGGGGGAAGCCCTTTTTTTGCAGGGAATTCTTGTAAATAGCTCCCTTTATCACCATAAGGTTTCAAACCTATTTTTTTGAATTGTTTTTCTAAGTAAGCGGCTGCTGTTTTGCCTCCCTCGGTGCCAGTTCCTCTTCCTTCTAATTTATCAGAAGCTAAATAAGAAATATGTTTTTTTAAATTATCAACACTTTGAGCATGCACAAGATGTGTACAAACGATACCTAAAACAGCAGCATAGTAAGCTATTCTTTTCATAAGTAGATGTTTTTTCAATTGATGAAGAAAAATTTTCCAATTCGAAGGCTAATATACTCACAAAATTGTTTGTATAGGTAAATACAAAAATCTCTTTTCTATTTAAACTTGTTTTTCTGTAAATTGTGATTTTAAAATCTATCATCAGCAAAATGAAAAAACTAATTTTACCCGTAGCCTGTTTATTTTCACTTACCTTAGGGGCTTTTATTTCTAAAGTAGTTGAGTTACCTCCACTTACTGTTGATGTGGTTAACCAAGCTGAAAAAATCTTAGGAATTGATTTTACTGACGCCGAAGCCGATTCGATGCTCAATGATTTGAACGATAATCGTAAGGATTTTGAGGCCATGAGAAAATTTCCTTTAGATAATAGTGTTTCTCCTGCACTTTATTTCAATCCATTGCCAGTTGGTTTTGAATTTGACAAAAATTATCAACCCTTTAAAGCTTCACAAATTGGTACCGTAAAGCTGCCAGCCAATCGCGATGATTTAGCTTTTTATTCAGTTAGAGAGTTAGGTGAATTATTGCGTACAAAACAAATTTCATCACTTGAGTTGACAAAATTTTTCTTGGAAAGACTAAAGAAATATGATGCTCAATTGCACTGTGTAGTTTCATTTACTGAAGATTTAGCCTTGAAACAAGCAGCCCAAGCAGATGCAGAAATTAAGTCTGGAAAGTATAGAGGTTTTCTACACGGAATACCTTATGGAGCGAAAGATTTATTGGCGGTGAAGGGCTATAAAACTACTTGGGGTTCTGTACCTTACAAAGACCAAATGATTGATAAAAATGCCACCGTTATTCAGCGTTTAGAAAAAGCGGGTGCGGTATTGTGTGCGAAACTTACGCTTGGTGAATTGGCCATGGGTGATGTTTGGTTTGGTGGTAAAACACTAAATCCTTGGGACTTAAAACGTGGTTCGAGTGGTTCGTCAGCAGGCTCTGCTTCTGCTGTTTCGGCTGGATTATTACCATTTGCTATTGGAAGTGAAACACTTGGTTCGATTGTTTCGCCCTCTACTGAGTGTGGCACAACTGGTTTACGACCTACGTTCGGACGTGTACCACGCACGGGTGCGATGGCTTTGAGTTGGAGTATGGATAAACTTGGGCCAATTTGTCGAACAGTTGAAGATTGTGCTCTTGTGCAAAATATTATTCAGGGTGTTGATAATCAGGATTTTACTTGTATGAATGCTCCTTTTAATTACGATGGCACAAAAGGTATTAAAGGAATGAAGATTGGGTATGTAAAAAGTGATTTCGAAAGAAAATATCCTAACAAAACTACCGATTCTTTAACCTTAACTATGCTGAAGAAACTTGGTGCCGAATTAGTTCCGATTGAACTGCCTACATTACCTTCAAATGAAATTAGCTTTTTATTAGGTGTTGAAGCTGCCGCAGCATTTGATGAACTTACTCGTTCGGGTAAAGATGATTTGATGGTACGTCAAGGTAAAAATGCTTGGCCAAATGCTTTCCGTTCTGCTCGTTTTGTACCTGCGGTTGAATATTTACAAGCAAACCGCCACCGTACTTTATTAATTCAAGAATTAGATAAAACGCTTAAAGGTCTTGATGTTTACATAACGCCTTCGTTTAGTAAAAACCTAACGATGACAAACCTAACTGGGCATCCATGTGTAGTTTTACCAAATGGTTTTCGCTCAGAAGGCCGTCCTGTAAGTATCACTTTTATGGGTAAACTATTCGGAGAGGCGAAGTTATTACAAGTGGCAAAAGCTTATCAAGATGCCACTGATTTTCATAAGAAACATCCAAAATTATAAGCGATTATTGGGTTTAAAAAATCAGGCACATCTCTAAGTTGTGCCTGATTTTAACTCTAAAAAAATGGAAGTAGTCTATCCGTAATTTCCTTCAGGCAGGTTGCAATTCGATTGTTTGAAGTTTTGACAAAAACTAAAGTAGTTTCGCCCGTATGTAAAAGTGTTTCTTGTTCATCAAATATTTCATAATTAAATATGATTCGCACTTTAGGCATTTCTTTAATAATTACCCGAATCGTTACCAAATTATCGTATTTTGCAGGAGCAATGAAGCGTGATTTATTTTCATAAACGGGCATGATGATTCCTGTTTCTTCCAAATCTCGGTATCGTAAACCCAATGAACGCAGGGCTTCAACACGACCAATTTCATAGAGTTTAGCGTAATTTCCGTAATACATATAACCCATTTGGTCTATATCGGCATAGCGAACTCGGTAATGATAATCGAATGAATACATTTATTTTTATTAAGATTGATACTTTATCAATTGGACTAAATTTTCTTCGTTTCTGATAAGTCGTAAGTTTATGTATGTAAGGTAAGAATTTAATAATTCAAATAATGATTCAGTACCTAAAATACATTGCTCAAAATACCATGTGAGTGACTCTCCAGCAACTTCTTCACAAATATCAAAATAATCTTGCATCGAATAACCACGTAGTGGGGTTCCATTTTCGGAAGCCCCAAAACGTTGCCATAGGATTCTCATGACATCATCTATCGAGCGACTACCTCCAGAGGTTCGTTGAAGATGTAAATCTAATATTTGTGCAGCAATAGCTCCTTTATGATAAACCGATACCTTTCGGTCAGGAATGCTTTGTGTGTAGCCATCGAGCCATAAATCCCATGAGGATTCAACCAAAGACTGCGAAGCACGGTCAGAATGGTCGAAATGACGTTTGTAATAAGTTTCTAATTCTTTCAAATATTGTTTTTCGTCAAATACGCCCGAGCGATAAAGCATTAAATCGCCGTAATAGGTGGTTACACCTTCGGCCACAAAACAAGTTGGGAAATAGTTTTCTTTCGTATAATCGTAGGGGAGAAGCTCTACTGGTCGAAGTTTACAGATATTCCAAGTATGGAAAAGCTCATGTGAAGCCAAACCTAGTAAATCTATGTAAAGCTCGTCGCTCAGTGAACCATTAAAGTCTTGACCGTCAGGGCCTAAAACTTGCATCGT
Source organism: Emticicia sp. MM (assembly GCF_001649495.1). Taxonomy (NCBI): domain Bacteria; kingdom Pseudomonadati; phylum Bacteroidota; class Cytophagia; order Cytophagales; family Leadbetterellaceae; genus Emticicia; species Emticicia sp. MM. The sequence goes on from NZ_LXHX01000017.1 coordinate 13,256, forward strand.
TGAGCTTCGATGTTCAACACCATGATAGTAGGCAATTGGTAAAATCCAAGTAATAAAATGATATTCTTTTTCAGGAAATACACCGAAAAGCTTGATTTGTTCTTCAGTAAATTTCTTGAAATCAGTACTAATTTTCCCTAAATATTCTCTTGATAAATTACCTTCAAACCAAAGATTAAATTTTACTACATCAACTTCGTAAGTCGCATGTTTCAAATTGGTACTCACAATAAATGGCGAGTCTGCTAAATGATAAAAATCGTTAAAATTAATTTCGGCCTTTCCCTTACTTATTTTTTGAATATTATTGAGGCCCGCAATTACTTGGTTTTCAAGCAGGAAAAGCTCTAATTTACAAGGCTCATTAATAAAACCTTCAGCATAAACGCAAATATTAACTGGATTAACATACAAAATATTTTCATCAACATAGCTACTCCCCGCATTAATAAGATTTGCATAGTAATTATATTTGGCTGTTATCTCTTTTGCTCCGTTTGTTTGCACTTTCCAGCGGTCTTTACTTATTTTTTGTGCAGGTAATAACTTGCCTTCAGCATCAAAAACTTCAAATTTTTGAATGTTTTTAGCAAAATTTTGTAGTTCATATCTACCAGGCCGCCAAGCTGGAAGTTGTAGTTCAAGTGTCTCATTCTCAACGTTTTGTACTTGAAACTCAACATCAATAAAGTGCGACGACTTATTTTTTGAATATATTTTGTAGTTCATATAAGAAATTTTCTGTAAGGATTTTGTCTTTTTAAAAACATTTTGTACTTTTGCACTCCCGAATTAAGAATTCCAAGAACAAAAATAACAAAATATAATGAAACGTACATTCCAACCATCAAATAGAAAGCGTCGTAATAAGCACGGATTCCGTGAGCGTATGGAAACGGCGAATGGAAGACGAGTATTGGCAGCACGTCGTGCAAGAGGCAGAAAAAGATTGACTGTTTCTGACGAGAAAAAGCATAAATAATACAACCGTCAGTAGGTAATCTTTTATCAGTACAGAGCTATTTGATGTAAAAGATATTGAAAGCCGCCTTTTGGTGGCTTTTTTGTTTTATCGAAATGATATTTTTGCAAACGAAAAAGTTTGCCATTCAATGAAGCATACATTTAAGAAAAACGAACGACTTTGTAGTTTAAAAGTCATAGATACGCTTTTTGACAGAAAGAATTCTGCCAATGAGGGCGTTTTTTCTTATCCGATGCGAGTGGTTTTTCAACCCAAAGAATCTACCGATACAGACTCAACTACGCAAGTATTATTTTCGGTACCGAAACGGCAGTTCAAACACGCCGTTGATCGAAATCTTATTCGAAGAAGAATGCGGGAAGCGTATCGTTTGAATAAGTCGATGTTAAATGCTCATTTCAATATTGCTTTTATTTACATTGGAAAAACAATAGAAGAATATAAAGCCATTGAAAAAGGAATGAAAAGTGCACTCAAGAAAATAAATGCTTAGAGTCCGAGGCGTTGCCTAATTTCTGGGATTTTCTCCTCGTAAGATGCTCCAATTGATATTTCATTACCCGCCACCCAAACCGACTGGCGGGTAATTTTTTGCACTTTATTATAGGCGATAATAAACGAACGATGAATTCTAACAAATTGATTACTAGGTAATTGATTGATACAATCACTAATATTTTGTCGGCAAAGTAGTTTTCGATTCGCCAGCACATACGCCATATAATTTCCTTCTGCTTCTATATATAGTATATCGTCAAATAAAACTTTTTCTTCCTCGTATCCTGTTTTTATAAAGATAAAGTCCTGTTCAGTGGCTCCGTTTTTAAGTGTTTTTATTTCTAAAGCTTTATTACAAGCTTTGGTAAATCTTACAAGCGAAAAGGGTTTTAAAAGGTAATCAACAGCATCTAGCTCAAAACCATTAACGGCATATTCCGAATAGGCGGTTGTAAAAATAATCATTGGTGATTTTTGCAAAATCCCAACAAATTCAAGACCTGAAATGTCAGGCATTTTTATATCTAAAAATATCAAGTCTATTTTATTTTGTTGCAAGTAAGGAATTGCCTCAAAAGCGTCAGTAAACGTAGCTTTCAACTCCAAAAAAGGTACTTTTTGAGCATGAATTTCGATTACTTCTAAGGCTCTTGGTTCGTCGTCTATCGCAATTGCAGAGATATTCATATTTGGTTAATCAAGGGCTTACCCTTAGTAAATTCCTAAAATTAAAGATACAAAATAATCATTATCTGATACTTGAATATCAAGTGTATGCCGATTGGGATAAATCAATTCAAGACGTTTTTTTACATTTTCAAGACCAATACCATGATTTTTCTGCTCTGTATCTTGTTCATTTTTAGGATGTGTTGAATTATGAACTTTAAAATAAAGTCTTTGTGTATCCTGCGTTAGCGTAATATATATCCAAGATGGCTTTCTAAAACTAATTCCATGTTTGAATGCATTTTCAATGAATGGGTTTAGCAACATTGGTGCAATGAAAATATCTTTTTCGGGTTGCTGAATATTTACTTTTATCTCGATGTTATGATTTTCATCAATTCTCATTCGTTGGATTGCAATATAATTTTCCAAATATTCTACTTCTTTGCTTAGTGGGATTCTTTCTTGATGGTTTTCATTCAGCATAAAACGCATCATATCTCCTAGTTTTTGAATACCATCGCTGGTGCGTTCTGCTTGTTCTTTCAGAGAAATAGAATAAAGAGTATTTAAAGCATTGAATAAAAAATGAGGGTTTATTTGTGAGCGAAGATTATTTAATTCGGCAGTAGTTTGCGAAATCTTTACTTCAAAATTTTGTTTTTCATTGAAAAAAGCCCAACGAAGTCCAGCGGAAGATAATCCAATTATGTTTGGAATTGCATACAACGTTAAGAAAGAATCATAATCACGAACTATAATCATCCAAATGGCCATTAGTACAATGCCGAGTAGAATATAGGCACAAAACCCAAAGAAAGCATATAATGTATTATCTAGTTTGTTGTAGTCGAGTTTGGCATAATATGGAATGATTAACTTAAAAAATAAGTAATGAAAACCGATACTCAACATGATGATGAGTATCGACTGGAAAGTTCCACGGCCATTGATAACCAAATTGGCAATACTTCCTTGAAGCATCCAAAAAATAATTAACGCAAGACTGATACTGAGAATAAAATACCCAAAAAACTGATGTTTAGGTTGTTTAAACTGATTGTATAGTTTTTGATTATGATAAAAAACTTGTGTTACTGCTTCATACAGCAAAATAACAATGATACCCGCATAAGTATTTGTAATTAAGTGAAGTTTTCGGAATAATGAAAAAACTTTAAATCCAACAATTTCATGGAAAATATCATATCTAAAATCCCAGTAACGCTTCATGTAGTTATAAACAAAAACACTCGCAAAAACCAAAATGGCCGAGGCTACCAAAGAAGTATAAAAGATGTATTTTTGTTTTAATTCTTTATTTCTCCAACGAGGGAAAGCTTCATAATGAAATAGATACCAAGCTAAGAAGAATAAAATAGCAGAGGCAATAGTTGGAAAAATTGTGTTAAGGACGTGGTCATAAGATGCTAAATTTCTCCATATTATGTATGGTTGCACGCCTAGGTCTTCTACTCTTGTAACATCAGAATCGAAATCAGCGGCAATGTAAAATAAACGCCGAGTGATGTAAACAACAAAAGCGAAAAGGATTACTCCAAATTCAATTTGCCTAAATTTTTTTAAAGATTCGTACATAGCTTTTTCGTAATTTTCAACAAAACTATGCTCAAAATTTACGCAAAATATATAAATGTTACAGAAATACTCGAAAATGTGATGAATTTTTGCATTGCTTTGTTATTCCTCAGCAAGATTAAAATCCAATTTTTCTTCTTTCGGGTTCTTCTGTAATTATTTTTAAGACATTTCCTGCAAAACGACTTTCATATTTTTCCTTCCAATACGCTGCTACGACTTGCCATTTTTCTAATTCGGCCTTCAATTTATCGTTTTCGAGCTGAAGTTTTTCCGAAGAATTTAGTTCTTGACTTTCAACTTTCAAAACAGGAACATCTTCTTTCAATAATTCAATAATATTCACGCCCAATATCTTCGCTATTTCATTGGCTCTTGAAATAGTTAAGTCGGTTTTATTACGTTCGATATCACCATAAGCGGTGGTTGAAATACCAAGCATATCGGCCATATTTTCTTGTGAATAGCCTTTCTGAAATCTAATTTGTCTGATTCTATCACCTGTATTCATGTATCGTAATTATCTATATATGAGTGCCTTACAAAGTATTTTGAAATTGTAAAAGAAAATTATTTTGGTAAATGTTGCTTTTACCGAGAAAATATCTGAAATTCTGACTACAAATTTCTAAAAGAATTAACATCTTTGTATCGAACAATTCGGCAACTTATAAAGTTCTGAATTGAACTTTGGTAAGAAACGAATCGTTTTATTGATACAATTACTAATAATAGATAACAAGTAAAAATAGCAAAAATATGAATTTTGGAGAAGAATTTCGTAAGTATGCCGTACATCACATGGGCATGAGTGGTCTAGGAATTGACGATTACATTAAGCACAACGTTCAGAATATGACTCCTAATATCATCGAAGAGCGTCCGATGCGTTTTGCTGCCATCGACGTTTTCTCTCGTTTGATTATGGACCGCATCATCTTTTTAGGAACGGGTGTAGATGATTACGTGGCAAACGTGGTTGTGGCTCAATTATTATTTTTAGAGTCGGTTGATGCGAAAAAAGATGTTTTAATGTATATTAATAGCCCTGGTGGTTCGGTTTATGCGGGTTTGGGTATGTATGATACCATGCAATATGTTCGTCCAGATGTTGCTACTATTTGTACTTCATTAGCTGCGTCAATGGGGGCTGTATTATTGGCTGGTGGTGCTGCTGGAAAACGTTCGGCTTTACCACACGCACGTGTAATGATTCACCAACCAAGTGGTGGAGCACAGGGTCAATCACGCGATATGGAGATTACGGTGAAAGAAATTATCAAACTACGTCGTGAATTGTACGAAATTTTAGCAAATCATACAGGAAAAACTCTTGAGCAAATCGAGCAAGACTCTGACCGTGATTATTGGATGAAAGCAGAAGAAGCCAAAACTTATGGTTTAATTGATGAAGTTTTGTACCGCGAAAAATAATAGGTAACACAATTCTCTGAATTGTGCATATCGGCCACAATTTGTTATCGTTGATAATAAATTGTGGCACTTTTATTTTTTAGAATTACCTTTTGGAAGGATTTGAACAAAATAAAATTTCGTCCCACGACTTTTAGCCCTAACTTTGCAAAAAACATTCAAAATTTTATGAGTTCTCTTTCAAACGAGGTAATTATTGCCCCTTCAGTTTTAGCCGCAGATTTTGCAAATCTTCAACGTGACTGTGAAATGCTTAATGCGTCGCAGGCAGATTGGTTTCATATTGATATAATGGATGGCGTTTTTGTGCCAAATATCTCTTTCGGAATGCCAGTTTTGGAGGCAATTCAACGCCATGCAAAAAAGCCACTTGATGTTCACTTAATGATTGTTCAACCTGAAAGATATTTAGAAACTTTCAAGAAATTAGGAGCTGAAATCTTAACGGTACATTATGAGGCTTGTCCACATTTACACCGCACAATTCAGCAAATAAAAGATTTAGGTTGTAAGGCTGGTGTTGCACTTAATCCACACACGCCTGTAAATGTTTTGGAAGATATCATTCATGATATTGATATGGTGCTTATTATGTCAGTGAACCCAGGCTTTGGTGGGCAGAAATTTATTGAACATACTTACGAAAAAGTAAGAAAAGTACGCAAAATGTCACCTTCAGTAATGATTGAAATTGATGGGGGCGTTAATTCAAAAAATGCCAAACTTTTGGTAGATGCAGGAGCAAATGCTCTTGTAGCAGGAAGTTTTGTGTTTAGCTCTGAGAATCCGATTCAGACAATTGCAGACTTAAAAAATAACTAATAAATGCAAATACAGCAGCTTATTAGGCAAAATGCCATCTTAATACTCATTGGAATTCTTTTGATGGCATTTGCTTTAAGATTTTATAAAATTGGAGCTCACGGACTGGCAGGCGATGAGAAATATTCTCTCTTCGTGAGCCAGTTTGTTACTTATGAGGGTAATAACCAGCACGATTCAGTCCGAAAGCCTAATAACCCTTATTTCACACCAAAAGAATTTTGGTCAGAGAAATCATTGCCTGATTTTTTTGACTCAATTGCTCGTTTAGATACAGGAAACGGAGCTCTTTATACCTATTCTCTGCATTTCTGGACAAAATTATTTGGTGTTTCAGATACGAGTTTAAGGTTTCCTTCGCTACTATTTAATCTCTTTACGATTATCTTATTGTTTATATTCGTAAAGCAACATTTCCACTCAAAAAACTTAGCACTTTTGGTGGCTTTCTTGGCTGCTATTTCTCCTTTTTACATCAATTATTCGCAAGTGGCACGTAATTATAGCATGAATATGTTTTTTGCGTTGTTGGCTACTCATTTGTTATTACAATTAATCAATGAAGAAGAGAGTGACCAGAAACCCAAGTGGAAGTATTTAGCTTATAGCCTTAGTGTCTTAGCTTGTGAGCTTTGTCATTTAGCAACTTTTCCTTTGTTTATTATTCATGCCATTTTTGTATTAATGTTTTTTCGTAAGAAAAGAGGATATATTGGTTTTATATTGGCAGCTTTTATTTCAGTTGGAGGAGTGGCTTTATGGCTTAAATCAGATGGGGGTAGGTGGTTGATTGATTATGTTTCAAATAGTGTAAAAGTTTATAATCAAATGGCTCTAGAAACACCAGATGATTATTTGAGTTTGGCAAATCCAAAGAATATTCTTAAACAACTTAGATATGTAATTTCAGCGATGTACCTTTCAATTGATGGCTATCCAACAATTTCGGTTTTTCATAAGAAAACATTTATCGCTACGATATTAGCTTCGCTCTTCGTACTTGGTATTTATATTTGGGATTTAAGAAAAGCTAGTAATATTAATGCAATAAAGCTTCATGTTTTCTTACTCATGCTTTCTTTTATTCCAATCTTTACACTGACTGTATTTGCCTTTCAAGATGGCAATACTTTTAGAATCATGCCAAGATATGTAGCCTATTCTTATAGTTTTTCTTTGGTATTATTGGCTTTACTAATACAAAACCTTTTTAAAAAGGCTAATATTATCAGATTTCCAATTCTCCTTATTTGGGCAATTCAGTTTTTAATGATTTTGAAATTAGTAAACAATGTTTGGAATGATAAAGCCCCTCGATATTTTATGTCATTTCCTGAGCCTCGCAAAGAGAATCCTTACCAAACTTCAGCCAATTTAATTATTAAAAATTATGCTAAAGGCGATACAGTTTTGTACCCTTCGGTATTTGTTGAAAAGAGGGGAGGGCTTGGAATGCCGAGTTATTCAGTGGTTGATGCACAGTTAACGAATTTTTATTTACCTAAAGATTCTGAAATAATTCAGAGGGTAAATCTTAATGAAGAGAACAAAATTTATATTCAAAAACCTGATGGTAGTCAGCAGTTAATATTTGATTTTGAAGGTACCAAATATAGATATTAAGTGAGGTTAAGCACAAAAAAGAGGTGTCGGAATTTCCGACACCTCTTTTTTATTTA
>NZ_LXHX01000018.1:0-29166 GCF_001649495.1 Emticicia sp. MM
ACAAAAAAGAGGTGTCGGAATTTCCGACACCTCTTTTTTATTTACCCAATATTTATAATTAAAACTTGTACACACGCTTTGTAAGTTGTTGCGTATCTGTACGAAGGCTAATTGTATAAGTTCCTTCTGAGTAATTATTCAAGTCAAGACGATATTCCGTTTGATTTGGAGATAATAATGTTTTAGAAACAACTCTATTCGTGTTATCAGTGATAATAATCATTCCAGAACCTTTCAATAAGTTTTCCGAAACCGAAACTTTTACACCATCAGATGTTGGATTTGGATAAACTTGGAATACCTCATCTGCTGCAATTTCAATACCTGCAGAAGCTTTAGTAAGGGTAGTGATTTCTAATACATTCGTGTAGTCAGAGTTTCCTTTGATATTTGTAGCTCTTACACGATAAGAGTACTTAGTTTTATCTTTTACTGTTTTATCAACGTAAGTAACTTCATTGCGGGCAGTTGTTCCGATTTTTGTAAATGTTTTACCATCATCAGAGCGTTCTACTTCAAAGCCCGCTTCTTTATTAGAATCATCACCCCATGTTAAGCTTACATCAGCAGAAGTTGCTTTTCCTTTTAAGTCATATGGAGCATTTGGAGTAGCGGTTACTGGCATTTCAAGCTTTACTGTGCTTGAATACTTTGATGCACCATATTGATTTGAGGCACTTATTCTGAAGAAATATGTTACACCTTCTTCAATTGGAAGACTTGTCGCAGTAACAGTGTTTGAGTCAAGGTCTGCTTTAAGCACACCTGTTGCAAAAGTTTCATCTGTTGAGCGTTCAAGTGCAAAGCCCCATTCGTCGTTTGAATTATCTTTCCATGTTACTTTGATAACAGTATTACCTAATGCATCATTAGCCAAGGCCGTAGCTAGTTCAGTTGGAGCATAAGGAGGGCCTAAAGTAGTTGCACTAGCCAGATTAGAATAAGGTGATTGACCTTGGAAATTGGCAGTTAAGATTTTGTACCAATAGGTAGTTTTGGGTGAACAAGTATTATCAGAATAACTATCTTCGTAGTTACCAATAGTAGCAATTCTAATGAAACCATCTGTGGCACTCACCGAAGAACGATAAATTTCTTGTGAAACACGGTTGTTTGTTACACCATCTTGCGTACCTAAATTCCATTTCAAATCAATTTGGGTGGTTGAAATAGTTTTTGCAGTAAGATTGAATGCCGGGTTTGGTGCTACCCTTTTCAGCGTAGTTGCTGGCAAAACATTTGAAGGATCACTATCACCACCAGAGTTGAACGCAATAACTCTAAAGAAATATCTTTGTCCTTCATTTAAGTTTGTTGCAGTAAAGCCAAGTTCGCTATTAGCAGAAACGGTACCTATAGTAAACCAAGAGTTATTATCGCTTGATTGTTGTACATAAAATCCTATCGCATTAGGTGCTCCATTTCTCCAGTACATTTTAATGAAGTTAAGTCCTATAGGATTTACGCTTATCAAACCTAAACTATTCGGAGCAATTGGTCTGTCTGGAGGAGTAATGAAAGATGCTGTCGTTGCTCCTGTTACAGACTGGCCAATAATATTTTTTGAATAGATGCGGTATTGATATTGTGTATTTGGTAATGTTGTATTATCAACATAAGAACGTTGACCTGTACCTGAAACACCAGGCATAGTTGCAATCTGAGTGAATGCACCACCACTACTTGAACGCTCGATGATAAATTCGGTTTCATCTGCTGAATTATCATTGAAGTAAATAGTATTTGTTCTTTGTGAATAAGGAGTGGCAACTATTGCATTAGTTGGTGCAGCTGGTATAGCACCTGTTGAAATTTTTAATAAATTACTCCAACAAGATGGTGTATTGCCAGTAGGAGCTGAATTAGTAGGTTCATTAGCCACTGGAGTACATGACCCTATACTTCTTGCAACATCTGCACGTAAAGCCCTAACCCAAATATAATAGGTTGTGTTGGGCGTTAGTCCGTTAAGTGTTGTAGCTCCAGTAGAGCCACTTCCCGTAACAGCAACAGCGGGTGTGACTAAATATGTGGTAGAATCTGTTGAATAAGCAATCTCAAATTCAGTTTCATCAACTGAATTATCTGTCCATGTTAAATTGAGTTTTGTCGCATCACCACCGACTGCAGAACCAGAAAGACCACTAGGGGCAGCTGGAGGTGCGGGTATTGTGACTGTTGTGCGGGCTGCCTTGCCATTTTTATTGATTGATTTTGAACCATTGGAGGCTTCCACCTGCCAAAAAGTTATCATCAACAAAAGTAGAGATAGAAAATAATTTTTTCTCATAGCTGAACGATCAGTTTATGTTATTAATATTGGGAGGGAACTATTGTTTTTTGTAAATATAAAAGAATTTCTTTATTTTAAATCTATCACAATGCATGAAAATTATTTTACGGCAAACTTTATTTCTTAATTAAAGACTCATGCGTAAAATAAACACTTGATAGTCAATATAATGACTTTTTATTAATTTCAAGTCTCTATGACACGAAAATTCTAAGCTACAGCAATTACAGAAATTTCTACATTCACATCTTTTGGAAGACGAGCAACTTGAACTGTTTCTCGAGCAGGTGGCAAGGAAGTGAAGTATTGCCCATAAACCTCATTTACTAGAGCAAAATCATCCATATTTTTTAGGAAAATACTCGACTTTACGATGTTTTCGTAATTCATACCAGCTTCAGCGAGTATATGTCCGATGTTTTCCATTACTTTTTGTGTCTCGGCCTTCAGGTCTCCAGATTGTGCCAGTTCTAGAGCAATTTGGCCAGATACATAGAGTGTATCTTCAACCAATACCGCTTGACTATAAGGCCCAATTGGTGCAGGAGCTTTTTCGGTATAGATAATTTTTTTCATGTAAAAACTATATTAAATGTTTGTTTTGTGAAATGATTTACTTGTTCTACTCAACCTAGTGAGTGATATTTTCGTAAGTTTGAAAAACAAAAATCAGAATAAAACTGAGAATTTACAATTTTAATTACATATTATTTATAATGAAAGCAGGTGCATTGACCGACAAAAATTTCCCCCCAAAATGCGGGGCTGTACAAGAAGAAGCGATTATTATTTTTATTAAAAATCCTCGATTGGGAAAAGTAAAAACGCGTCTGGCAGCGACCCTCGGTAATGAGCGAGCATTGGAGATTTATCATGAATTGATGGCTCACACAATGTTAATCACCAGTGGCCTACCAGTGGATAAGTATTTATTTTATTCAGATTTTGTAGATAATAATGATATCTGGAATAATGAAATGTATAAGAAAAGCGTTCAGCATGAAGGCAATGACCTAGGCTTAAAAATGCTAGAGTCGTTTATGAAATGCATGAACACTGGACATAAGAAAGCATTAATAATTGGAAGCGATTGCCTTGAACTATCTGCTGAACTGATAGAAGATGGATTTAAACTACTTTCTGAAGATTCGGTTGTAATTGGACCAGCCAATGATGGAGGATATTATATGATTGGCTTTAATTTTGAATTACTTTCTGACCCCATTAATTTACTTGAAAATTTGTTTTTAAATAAAGCTTGGAGCCATGAAAATGTACTTAAAGAGGCCATTGAAGTTTGTAAAAAACTCAGTATCAGCATTGCTGAATTGCCTACTTTGACTGATGTTGATGAAGAAAAAGATTATGAAAAAACCAAGCACTTGGCGCTAAAATTAGTGATTTAGTTGTTGGTGAATTGCTAAGATTTGTGGAATAAGTAGTTTCTTCTCGTCGTTTTGAATAATATAATCAGCTATTGAGGCAAACTCCTCTTCTGTTTTTTGTCGAGCAATAATTGCTTTTATTTGTGTCTCACTTCGTTGAGGATCTCTTTGTTTGATTCTCTTAATTCGAATGTCTTCTGGGCAGCTAACTACAATTATTTTATCTAAATCATTGCCTTGTTTTGCCGCATTACTTATGGCTGCTTCACGTAAAACATAACTTTGGTTTTGGTTTTTCTCAAGCCAATTTTGAGTATCGGCCAATACCCTTGGGTGTATTAGTAAATTGAGCATTTGTAATAGGGAAGGGTCGGTGAATACCTGTTCGGCTACCCATTTTCTATTATACAATCCATCTTGGTCGTAGGCTTGTCTGCCTAAAAGCTCTTTTATTTCTTTTCTTAGTTGTAAATCGTTGTTTGTAAGCCAATTAGCTCTTGCATCAGCATAGTAAACGGGAATCTGTAAAAGTTCAAAAAACTTACAAACGATACTTTTTCCCGAACCAATACCGCCAGTTATGCCTATTACTTTCGCCATTTTATACTTGAGGTTTATTTTTTCTCACAAAATACTCCCAAACAATACTTTTGGAGTAAATGGGATAAACTTGTTTAGTTTTTTTTCTTTCAAGCTTCGGAATCATCACATAAAATGCAAAATGAGCTTTGATGATTGCCAGACAATCATTCAATTGGCCATCTAAAACTAATTTTATACCCGAAATGCCATCTAAAATTAACCTTAGCAGAATCGTATAAAATACCTTTCCACTTGGTAGATTTTTATAGAGCATTGCCAAGCCATTTCTGTAATTAAGGAAAGTTTTGCGTGGATTAGATTTGTGTAAAGTGCCTCCACCAACGTGATAAACTTTTGATTCCGATGAATACATGATTTTATAATCTGCATTTTTCATTCGCCAGCATAAGTCAATCTCTTCCATGTGAGCAAAGAAATTTGCATCAAAACCTCCTAAACTATGAAATACATCAGCACGAACAAACATACAAGCACCAGTAGCCCAAAAAATTTCTTTGGTATCATTATATTGACCAGTATCTTTTTCGTAGCTATCAAATACTCTACCTCTGCAAAACGGATACCCCAACCAGTCGATATATCCACCAGCAGCACCCGCGTATTCGAAGTGTGTTTTTTCATGATAACTCAAAATTTTAGGCTGGCACGCTGCAATAGATTCATCATTATCCATGAGTTTTATGATGGGTTCTATCCAGTTTGGTGTTACTTCCACATCAGAATTTAAAAGAACATAATATTGGGCTTGAACTTGTTGTAAAGCCGCATTATATCCTCCTGCAAATCCTTGATTTTGAGCCATTTGAATGACTTTGACTTGGGGGAAATGACTTTGTAAAAAGGCTACTGAATCATCTGTGGAGGCATTATCTGCAATAATTACTTCATTGCCACCAGAATTTTGGATAACCGATGGCAAAAAGGTTTCTAGAAATGTTTTTCCGTTGTAGTTTAAAATTACTACGGCTACTTTGCTCATAGAATTTTATTTAAATAATTTGTCCAAATCCATTCCTGGAATATTAGGCATTAATCCCTCAGTAGATTTTTGAAGTTCTTCTTTGGCTTTGATTTCAACTTTTTCTAAGGCTTTATTTGTAGCCGCTACAATTAAATCTTGCAAAATTTCTCGGTCAGTCGGTTTCATCAAATCTTCATCAATTTCAACACTAACCAATTGTTTTTTTCCATTGGCAGTTACTTTCACCATGCCTGCACCAGCTTCACCCATCTCGGTGATTTTTGCTAAATTTTCTTGAGCTTCTTGCATTCGGGCTTGCATTTCTTTCATTTTACTAGCCATCCCGAAAATATCTCCCATATTCATAGTTGTAAGCGTTTTATTTTCATGCAAATATACAAAAAAGGGCAGTCGATTATAGACTACCCTTTTCAAATAACATATTAAATGGATTTTTGTTTCATTTAAGAAGGACTATCGAACCCGTCTTTTGAAACTTATTTCCCCCAACATCTAAGCCCCAAATCTTGAACCCATAATTACCTGGTGGTGCTTGTGTAATACCATCAGTAGTGGTGCCATCCCAACCAATATTCAAATCATTGCTTTCAAATATTACATTTCCCCAGCGGTCATAGATTTCTAAGTTATATTTTACAATAAATCTACCTTTTGCTACAAAAGCATCATTAGTACCATCAGTATTTGGGGTAAATGCAGATGGAATATACAATTGTACGGGTAAAATAAAAGTATAATCATTTGAATAGGCAGAATAAGAACCTTGTACGGCCTTAACTCTGAATGTAGCAGCCCCATTGGCATTAGGTAAATTTATAATATCCTCAATTTGCTGCTTTAACTCTATGTAATTATTGGTTGAAATATTTACATTTAAAATATTGCCACCGGGTTCAAATGATTCGATGTAATACTGAACAGGTAAAGTAGAAGAAGGGACAGAGAAATCTGTCCAAGAAAGAATATTATCCTGATTTGAGTTTGCAAAAATACTGCAAAACGCAGGTGATAAATCAGAAGTATTGCCACATTCATCTTGATATGCTACTTTATAACAGTATTGCTGTTTTGCAGGGTCAACACCTATATCATCGTAGAAATCATCTGGTGTTCGCATGACTTCAACAAAATTTGAACTACCTCCAACAGAGCGATAAAAAATATACTTACTTTCTTTTGTAGAAAAAAGCTTGAAATTAATTGTATTTGAATTTGAAACCGATACAGTTCCAGTTGTTTTGGCTGGTAATTGTATCGTAATGGCAGGGTCTATTAAAATACTTGGCGATTTTATGATTACCTGATTACTAGCTGGCCCTATGAAAGCCGTAATTTGAAAATTATATTTTTTCCTGCAATCAAGATTATTAAGGGTATATGTAGTTGCAGTTGGTGGTGAAGGTACGTCGGTATTGGCATTAGCTCCAGTAGGTGATTCGCTAAAATCAACGGTATAGCTTGAAACGCTAGGGTCAGGAGTGTTCCAGTTGATGGTTGCTGACTTAGTGCTTGTAATATTTGCTTTTGGGACAATACTGCATACCTCATTTGATAGCGTAGGGTTAGTACAACCATCATTAGCTTTTAATCGAAAACAATATTCATTCGAACCATTCAAACCATTTACATCTAATGTAGCAGATGGTTGACCCGAATTACGTTTCATTTTCTTTCCTGTATCTATCCAAGTGCCATTGTTTGTTTTTTGTTCAAGATTATAATCTTTGTTTTCGTTACCCTCTTTCATCGTGATTTTTACAATCGTACCGCTCGATAAACCTTCTAATTCTGTAAGTTTGGGTGGAATATTAAGCTCAAATGTGTAGCTCTTTGAGCAGGCCGATGTATTGGTTCCACTGATATATTTAGTAATTATACTAGGTTTTGTAGTGGGAGTGCTGTTATATAGGTGAGGTACAACAATTGGAAAATTTGTCAAATCAGTTATTGGTTCTTTATTTCCATCTCCCCAATCTATTTCATACGAGCCATGTTTTCTATTTTTTGGCGTAGCTAAAAATTCAACAGTGATACTATTTGGGGCACAGGAACTTACGCTAATATCAGGGTCTTCAGGCTTGATTACTTCGAAATATTTACATGTTATATAAAACATATTATTTTCTTGGCCACCAAGCATTATCCAATATTTCCCAGGAGCACTAACTGTCCAAGTCTCTTGAAGAGTTGTAGGGAATGCTATATTATCGCCATTTCGAATGTTAAATATATATCCTAAGTTATTAACGAGGGGATTACCAGTTGGAGATACAGGATTTGAAACCGTCACCGTTGCATCTGGATTGAGGCAACCAACTTCTGAACTCATGCTAAAGGTAGTTTGATCAACTAATATCCCTCCACCCGGTTTGATGCACTGATCTGGCTTATTTTCTTGTTGTCCTAAGGTCGAAAAGCTAATAAAGAAAAAGGCTCCCAGCCAAAATAAGATATATTTGAAACGGGACATAGTCAAAATCTTTTCATTTGTTCATTCACCGAATAATGTTGTTTTACAAAAATCATGCCCGATAATTGTATAGTTACTTATAAAACGATGCGATGAATAGAATTATTAAGCAGGATTTGAAAAAATCAAAAAAAAACTGCTTTTGTCAGTTTAGAAAAGAATGAGTATGAGCTTGATAATCAATAAATTAAGTAAAGGTAGTTGGTTGTTTGAGGTTTCGGGTTCATAATAATTAGTACATCTAAATGATAATCGGATTTACACCTTTTATTGTTCCTGTACTAAATACAGGAATAAATCGAGCGAAAAGTTCTTCGGAGTACCACTTTTCATTGTGTGTCTTTTTTACAATTTGAGCGTGTTCTCTTTGTTTATAGGCAAATTGCTTGACGTCATCAAGGCTATCCCAAACTGAAAAAGTAGCTTGTCGGATGAAAGGAACTTCTCCGATACCTACTGAGGTAATAAAGCCTTGAGCCTGATTCATCGAGGCAGATACGATTGGCACATTTGACCAAAAACTTTTTAACTTCGACCAACTGATGGTAGCTCGGGTGAGAACTGCAATCGGGCCAGAATAATTACGGTCAGGTATTGGTTTACCGAAAGGTTCTTTTTTATCCCACTTTCCATGTGATTCGTATGGAATACAACCAATTATCCATTTTTCGTGACAAAAAAAACTCCACCATTTTGAAACCCATGAGTTTTCTTGAAACTTTTCAAAATCTGACTGCTGATTCCAAACACCTAGCATACCCCATTGCTGAAAGTCGGGCTGAATATCGAAAGTGCCGTTTTTGCCACAGCCTAGTAGTTTCCAAAAACTCAAGCCTCTTGTAAAAAAGAGGGGTAAGTGTAAAATGGCCATTGATAAAAAGGCAAAAGGGATAAAGTACTTGGGGTATCGAACAATTGTGAGGCTAACAAACATTGGACTGAAGTAAGATTCTTATTTTAAAACTCTTAGGACTTGAAAATGTTTTAATTATCATTTTTTGACAATAATTAGCCAACGAAATGCCCATTTCCATCTTATTTGATAGTTTTTTATACCAGCTTGTTCAAGTAAATGCACTAATTCATGTCTTCTAAAACCTCTTAGCACTGATAAAGGAGCATCGTTTTTAACTAAGTAAGATTTTGAGAAAAGTTTAGTCAAAATCTTTATTGAATAGTAAGCCAAAGGATGCCGATGTAAATCGGCAATAATAAATCCAGATTGAGCATGTGTATGCATCCATCGGAACATTTCTATTAATTGTTCATCTGTAAAATGATGACAAAATAATGAGTTGAAAATGATGTGAGGTTTTCCTATCGGGAAAGTAGAAGCTTGGTAGTCAGATTGTTCGTAGTTGATGTTAGTTGAATTGAATTTTTGGGCGAAATTTATACAATCGGCTTTTAAATCAATGCCGCATAGTTTGACATTTATTTTTTTCTTACTTAAAAACTTCGCTACGGCCCTTAGGTTATCTCCACCACCGCTACCAATTTCATATAAATTTATATTTTCAGTATAATTTGAAAATATTGAATTATTGATATTATTTGAAAATATAGAATTATCAAATCCATCTATAATTACTGAATGTCCACCTAAATAACGATTGATGAAATCAAGTTCCTTTAGGTTTTGGTAGAGGTCTTCTTGTGGAATGTGTTCATTATCAAGAAGTTCGGATTCATAAGAGCGAGTTTTGAAATTCATTTCTCTAAAATTACACTTTCCATTGTTAAACCAGGACCAAAAGCAACTGCAAAGATATTTCCCTTTTGTTGAGAATTTTCGAATATTTTTTTCAAAACAAATAAAATGGTGGGTGATGACATATTTCCATAATTACGAAGAATATCATAAGAATTCTCCAAATCAGATGCCGATAAACCTAAGGCATTTTCTACTGCTTCAAGTATATTTTTTCCGCCCGGATGTACTGCCCATTCATTGATATCGGCTTGATTGATTTGAAGTTTATCTAAAGAAGCCTTAAGTAAATGCTTCATTTCTTCTTTAATTAATTTAGGAACGTAACTCGACAAGGTCATTAAAAAACCTGTACTCGATAGTCTCCACGACATATCTTTTTGTCCATCTAAGGCTATTTGAGAATAGAATTGTCTGATAGAAAGTCCCTCTGAGGCATCATTTCCTGTAATTAGGCACGCTGCCGAACCATCAGCAAACAAGGTAGAAGAAAGTATGGCATCGGTATCATTTGATTTTTGAAAATGGATAGTACAAAGCTCCGTGCACACCACCAAAACCTTTGAATTGGTATCAGCTCTACAAAAAGCATCGGCTATTTTAAGGGCATGTAGGGCTGCATAACAACCCATGAAATTTACTGAAGTTCGCACAATATTGGTTGATAAGCCCAATTGCTGAATTAATTGTATGTCTAAACCAGGAGCTGATAAACCAGTGCAAGTAACTGTAATTAAGTGGGTAATTTCCTGAATATCAGTATCTTTAATGCAATCTTTAATAGCTTCAACAGAAAGTGCAATAGCCGCATCATTGAAAGAACTCATTCTTGCTTCAAGTGGGGGCATCGTGCAATTATTTCCAAAGAAATTCCATTGCCCTCTGATTTTAGAGAAATCATCAAAGACCGAATAACGGGTTTCTATGCCACTTCTATGATAGAGAATTGGTATTAACTTTTTATTTTTCTCATCAGGATTGTTGGCATCGAGCATAAACTGCATAATATCCTTTTGTTGATGACAAAAAGCTGGTGTGGCTGTACCGATTGAAACAATCTTTGACATGCTGGTTCGAATTTTTTGGCGGGATTGATAATTAATGTACGAAGTACAACTTGAATTGGTTGCCGAAGCTTTCAATTTAAAAAATCATCAAAAAACAATTAAGCTTGTAGATATAAACTTAAAATAAGGAAGATAGTTTTAGAAATTAGCAAGCAAATTTAGGTTCCAGTTTTGTTCGGGTGAGTAGTGGAGGTAACCATTTGCTACAACTAGCGGACTTGGAATATTATTATTATAAAGTGAGCCTGTTCCTAAGCCTTGTGGCATAAGGTTTTTGTATTCAGCAGTAAATTGGGCGATGGCATTTAAGCCAATATTAGATTCGAGAGCAGAAGTCATCCACCAACCAATATGAAGGCGTGTAGCAATCTCAATCCATTCTCGGCAGTGTTGAAGTCCGCCCAAAAGGCTTGGTTTTAAGATTATATAAGTAGGTTTGAGCTTTTTTAGAAGCTGCATTTTCTGTACGTAATCTGTTACGCCGATTAATTCTTCATCAAGAGCAACAGCAATCGCACCGTTTTGACATAAATTGGCCATTGTTTCAGTTTGCTGCGGTTTGATTGGTTGTTCGATGCTATGAATTTGATAATTAGCCAATTGCTTGAGTTTCTGAGGAGCATCATCTACTGAAAAAGCTCCGTTGGCATCAACTCTAAGTGTGATTTCATCGGCCGAGAACTTTTCACGAATACTTGCCAAAATAGCTAATTCTTCGTCAAAATTAATCGCACCAACTTTCATTTTAATTGTCTGAAAACCATTTTCGAGTTTTTCTCTAACCTGTCTAGCCATAAATTCAGCACTACCCATCCAAACTAAGCCATTGATATCTATTGCACGTTTACTCCTTACAAAATCATTATTAAAAATCACTCTTTTTCCCCCATTTAAAAAGTCAAGCAAGGCCGTTTCAAAACCAAATTTGATGGATGGGAAAATATCGTCGATGAGCTGAGAGAGAATAATATTGATATTCCATTCGAATACTTCAAGGTCTAGGCCATCAAAAGTATCACAAATATTTTGTAGTACTTCTTCAAAATTCGGTATATCATCAACACTTAAGCCTTTTAGGGGTGCGGCTTCTCCCAAACCAAAAACCGTTGGATTTTCAGAATCGAAGATTTTTATGAAATAAGTATCTTTCTCAGTATAAACACCTCTCGAGGTTCCTGCTTCAAACCTGAACATCAAAGTGTGCTTCAACCATTTCACTTTCAGACCCATTTAAAAATGCTTAATTTTGGCAAAAGTACAGAAACTTTTGTTTTTAATGATATAATTAGTCGATTTATATACTTTTAGAGATACTCAGCTGTTAAAATTGTAATATTTTACAAAAACCAAACCAACATGAAGTTACTTGTTTTGTTATTTAAAATAACACTTTTTCCTTTATATGGCTTGTATTACGGTATCATTTTTTTAAGAAATTACCTATATGATTCTGGAATTTCTAAATCAATTCGTCCTAAAGTTTATACCATCAATGTTGGAAATTTGAGTTTAGGAGGTACAGGTAAAACTCCTCATGTTGAATATTTGGTTCGTTTGCTCAATAAAAAATATCAAATGAGTACTTTAAGTAGAGGCTATGGAAGACAAACCAAAGGTTTTTTAGTAGCTGATAATCAAGCAAATGCACAAATAATAGGCGATGAACCAATGCAGTATTATTTAAAGTTTGCTCAGGAAATAAAGGTAGTTGTATGTGAAGATAGGGTAGAAGGGGTAAATAAAATACAGACAGAATTTACTGATAATAAGCTGGTTGTATTAGATGACGTTTTTCAGCATAGAAAGATAAATCCACATTTGAATCTTTTACTTACAGAATTCGATCAGCCATTTTTTGAAGATGCTTTGGTGCCATTTGGCCGATTACGTGATATTCGCCAAAGTGCCCGAAGAGCCGATGCTGTAATCGTCACGAAGTGTCCACCTCAATTATCTCAAAATAAAAGAAATGATTTAGAATTCAGTATAAAAAAATATACAGATAGTCAAATTCCCATTTTTTATTCTTCTATTATTTACAGGTCTATAGTGGGTTATATTCCTACAAGTACTTTTGAACTAAATCAACAATGTGTTGTTGTTTCTGCAATAGCAAAACCAGAGAAATTTGTTGAATATTTGAAGACCCAAGTACCTAAGATTCAAAAAACGATTGATTTTCCTGACCATTATGCTTTTTTGAGAGATGATATTGAAAAATTACTCAAAGATTTTGGCACGAATAGTCAGTTTATTAGTACAGAAAAAGATATGGTGAAAATAAAGCCACTTTTAAGTAAAACTGAACAAGAAAAGTTCTTTTATGTACCAATTGAGGTAAATATTGTCGGAAAATCTAATTTCGATGATTTTATTCTACAAGCTATTCAAACTTACTAATATTTATGAAGAAATACTTTTTATTACTCTCTTTGCTCGTTATCAATTTGAAGGGAATAGGGCAGCAAAAACTAGATTACAGCCGAACTTGGGTATTTATGGTTGGTGTTTTAGAGTGGGCTGATGCGAATACATTTGCATCTTTTGATAAGAAAGGAAGGTTAGATACCAAAATCTTGAATTTCTTTCAAAAACAAGGCGTTCCTGCCAGTCAGATGCTTTATTTGAAAGACCAAAAAGCTACTACAAAGGCTGTTAGAGAGGCTTTCGCACCGTTTCTTAAACAAGCCAAAAAAGGCGATGCTTTGTTTTTTTATTATTGCGGGCATGGTTATAAAAATGATGGTGGCAAAGTATGCTTTGCAAATTACCAAGGAGCTGACTGGACAGCCGAAGAAATTGTAAAAACTGTGAATGAAAATTTTGCAGGAAATACAGCCATTTTTACTGCTGATTGTTGTAATTCTGGAGGATTGGCTAAAGAAGTACAAATGTATCCTTCAAGAAATTACGCTGCTTTGAATTCTGTGGTACCCACCGATGTTTCTACTGGTAATTGGACTTTTTCCAATGCTTTGTTATATGGTTTAGAAGGTAGAAACTTTGTGGATATAGATAATAATGGACAAATTCAATTACCCGAACTAGCCCAATATATTGATACAGAAATGGCCATTGTGGAAGGACAAAAATCATTATATTTTGTTCCAAACACAATGAAGAACTTCGAGATAAAAGCTGGCGTTCCAATTAAGAAAAATAGCAGAATTGGAGAAAGAGTTCAGGTTGATTATGACGGTACTGATTGGCTTGGTTTTATTGAAAATGTGGAAGCTGATAAAAGACTAAAAGTTAGATTTTATAGTTATACAAACAATGAGGTTGACGTGGTGGAAGCTTCAAGAGTGAAGGCTTTTAAATGTACTAAAGATTTTCCAATTGGTGCAAGAGTGAAGGTTTACAGCACCAATGATAAAGCTTGGTACGCTGCTAAAGTACTGAAAAAGTTTTCTTGTTTACACTACATTCATTATGAAGGATACGATGATGAATATGATGAATGGGTTTCTACTGACAAAATAAAAAAGTGAATCACTAATTTAATACGCTCAGAATTCTTGCTAAAAAATGCCAAATTTACTCCAAGAACGTTCAAATATCATTAAACAAAAAGCCTTAGAACTGGGCTTTGAGGCTTGTGGTATTTCAAAAGCAGATTTTTTAGAGGAAGAAGCTCCACTCTTAGAAAAATGGTTGAATCTGAATTATCATGGGAAAATGGCATATATGGCCAATCATTTTGATAAACGCCTAGACCCGAGAAAATTGGTAGATGGGGCGAAGTCGGTCATTACAGTTATCTTGAATTATTTTCCAGAAGAGCCACTATCTACCGATGAAGATTCATACAAAATCTCAAAATATGCCTATGGTACTGATTATCATTTTGTTTTGAAAGACAAACTGAAAGATTTAATGAACTTTATTTCAGAAGAAATTGGGGAGGTAAATGGCCGAATTTTTGTAGATTCTGCCCCAGTAATGGATAAAGTTTGGGCAAAAAAGAGCGGAATTGGCTGGATTGGGAAACACTCAAATCTAATCACAAGAGAGATAGGGAGTTTCTTTTTTATCGGAGAAATCATTTGCGATTTAGAATTACAAACCGATTCTTCCATGAAAGATTACTGTGGTACTTGCACACGTTGTGTTGATGCTTGTCCGACCGATGCGATTGTGCAGCCTTATGTAGTTGATGGCTCGAAATGCATTAGTTATTTTACGATTGAATTGAAAGAAGCCATTCCAGATGAGGTAAAAGGGCAATTCGAAAATTGGATTTTTGGCTGTGATATTTGTCAAGATGTATGCCCGTGGAATCGTTTTTCAAAACCTTCAGAGGTGCCAGATTTTAGGCAACACCCTGATTTAAAGAATTTTACTAAATCAGATTGGGAGGAAATTACACAGGAGGTTTTCCAAGAAATATTTCGAAGAAGTGCTGTAAAGAGAACAAAATTAGAAGGCTTAAAACGTAATATTAGTTTTGTCAAATTGGCTGATTAATTCTTGAATGTTTGAAGAATGAAAGTTCTACATAAGTATGAGTAGTATTCCGTTAAACACTTTACATTTATTAAAAAATGGCAGTAAAAGATAATTTTTCAAATCAGGCAAGTATTTACGCTCAGTTTCGCCCAACTTATCCGCAAGAAGTTTTTGAGTATTTAGCTAAAATTGTCGTCAACAAAGAAATTGTTTGGGATTGTGCCACAGGAAACGGTCAGATGGCCAAGGAATTAGCTAAAATTTTTGATAGCGTTTGTGCAACTGATATTAGTCAAAAACAGCTTGATAATGCTTTTCAAGCTTCAAATATTACCTATTCCATTGCCAGAGCAGAAGAAACTCCTTTCGCCAATGATACTTTTGATTTAATAACGGTAGCACAGGCAATACACTGGTTTGATTTTGAAAGATTTTATACCGAAGTAAAAAGAGTTGCCAAGCAAGATGCTGTAATTTTTATCATTGGTTATTCGATGCCTCGGTTTGAGGGAATAATAGATGAGATTTTGCAGGATTTTTACTGGAATATCACTGGCCCTTATTGGGATGCCGAAAGAAAACACATTGATAATCACTATGCATCTATTCCATTTCCTTTTGAAATAATTGAGTGTCCAAGTTTTAGTAATGAATATTTATGGACGCTCGAAATGGCAGAAGGATACTTTAACTCATGGTCTTCAATTCAGCATTATATCAAGAAAAACGGCAAAAATCCAGTAGAAGGTGTCATTGAAAAATTGAAAGAGCATTGGAAATACCGCCAGCATGTATATTTTCCTTTGTTTACAAAAGTAGGGAGAATACAAAAATAGGCTTATTTATAATCTCTAATATCAACAATATTATTGCAGAAAGTATATTCGTTGGGTTGATTTGAGCAGATAATTAACAACCGATTTTCAGTCTGTTTTTCAATTTGTTCTAAATACCAAGCAGTTCCTTGAGCATCAAGGTTTGAGGTGGGTTCATCAAGTAGAATGATGGGAGCTTCCGAGTAAAAAGATAAACCAAGTTTGAGGCGTTGCTTCATACCCGATGAAAAATTCTTGATTGCCTTGTCTTTATGGGGCGTAAGTTGCAGATAATCAAGTAGTTGATGGGAAGTAATATTGTCTTTAAAAGGCTTGAATTTCTGATGAAATTCAATTGATTCAAGCAAAGTAAATTCTTCAACTAATTCGAGATAAGGTGCTGCAATAACAATTTTTTTGTAGATATCATCAAGAGAAACTTCCACGCCATTGAGTGTATATGAAACTTTCCCTTCAGAATGTGGCATTACACCAATAAGCACTTGTAAAAGAGTGGATTTTCCACTACCGTTAGGCCCGACAAAGGTATAACTTTTACCTGTATCAAACCTTAAATTAACGTTTCGGAAAATCCATTCTTTACGAAATTTCTTACCTAAATTCTCTAACTCAATTGTCATATATTTACAAATATCTCGTTGGGAAGAGAATTATTCTTCAGCCCCTTTCTTTACAGGACTTTTAATAATACCACGCTCAGAATTTGAAATAAAGTTTAAGATTTCATCACGTTCTGGTGTTGCTGGAAACTCTAACTCTACTTGTGTAATCGCATCGGTATTATTTAAGCCACGAAGATAGATATAGCGATAAATTGCCTGAATTTCGGCGATTTTTTCATCAGAACAGCCTCTTCTACGAAGTCCAACTGAATTGATACCTGCATAAGATAGAGGTTCACGAGCAGCTTTTATAAACGGCGGTACATCCTTACGGATTTGTGAGCAACCGCCAATATAAGTGTGTTTTCCAATCTTAACAAATTGTTGTACGGCAGTCATACCTCCGATATTGGCATAGTCGCCAACAGTGATGTGTCCAGCTAATTGTACGCAGTTAGCTAAGATTACATTATCTCCAATGATACAGTCGTGTGCAATGTGTGCGTAAGCCATAATGAGGCAGTTTGAGCCTACTTCCGTACGCATTTTGTCTACAGTACCTCGGTTCACTGTTACACATTCGCGAATCGTAGTATTATCGCCAATGATTGTGACAGTATTTTCGCCTTTATACTTCAAATCCTGAGGAACAGCTGAAACTACAGCTCCAGGAAAAATTTTACAATTTTTGCCAATTCTGGCACCTTCCATGATAATCGCGTGTGAACCTATCCAGGTTCCTTCGCCAATTTCTACATCCTTATGGATTACGGCAAATGGCTCGATTACTACATTTTGTGCAACCTTTGCATCGGGGTGTATATACGCCAACGGTTGATTCATTTTTTAGGTTTGTTTCTTAAACAGGCAAAACTCAAGGTTTACCTAAATCTATTAGATTATTATTTTGCTTTTTTTACCAAGCGAGCAGTCATATTAACATCGCACACGAGTTTCTTACCAACCCATGCTTCACCGTGCATTTTAGCTACGCCAAGTCTGATAGGAGCAAGAAGTGAGCATCTAATAATTAACGTATCACCAGGTAAAACGTTGTGATAGAATCGACAATTATCGATACCTACCAAATATGGCCAATAACTTTCTGGGTCGCCAGTAGTGGTTAATACTAAAACTCCACCAGTTTGAGCTATGGCTTCTACTTGAATGACACCTGGCAGTACTGGGTTTTCAGGAAAGTGACCCGTAAATTGAGGTTCGTTCATAGTGACATTCTTTACCCCTACAACTGTTTGACCATCGAGATATACAATTTTATCTACGAGTGCAAATGGATAACGGTGGGGTAAGAGTTTGGCAATGTCATTGATATTAAATACAGGAGGTGTATTTGGGTCGTATTGTGGTGTACTTTTAGCTGAGTCGCTAATATGTTTTTTGATTTTCTTGGCTAAAGCAACATTTGGTGTATGACCCGGACGAGCTGCCAAAATATGAGCTTTCAGCGGGCGACCAACTAGGGCTAAATCTCCCATTACATCGAGTAGCTTATGACGAGCTGGTTCGTTCGAAAATCTAAGTGGCATATCATTCAGGATACCCGTTGTGCCAACTTTAATTTTTTCTTTACCGAGTAAAGAGGCTAGATTTTCAACTTCTTCTTCAGAAATTTCGCGATCAACAATTACTACGGCATTATCAATATTACCACCTTTGATTAGCCCTGCTTTAAACAAAGCTTCTAATTCGTGTAAAAAAACGAATGTACGACACGGAGCGATTTCCTGCTTAAATAAATTAATATCGTGTAGTTGGGCATGTTGGCTATGTAATACATTTGAATTGTAGTCAACCATGACAGTTAATCTATAATCATTTAAAGGTAAGGCTGCCAACTCAATGCTTTGGTCATCATTACGGAAATGGATAGCTTCTTCGATTTCATAGTAATTACGAAGAGCACCTTGTTCTTCAACTCCTGCTTCTTCAATTAATTCTACAAATTTAATTGCACTACCATCAATAATCGGAATCTCAGGGCCATCGAGTTGAATTAAAACATTATCAACTTGTAAACCAACTAAAGCTGCTAAGATATGTTCGGTGGTATGTATTCTTACACCCTCTTTTTCTAAAACAGTACCTCTCGACGTATCCACTACATAATCTACATCGGCTTCGATAATTGGCTTATTGGGCAAATCAATACGTTGAAATTTATATCCATGATTGATAGCTGCTGGATTTAAAAGCATTGTTACTTTTTCGCCAGTATGAAGACCTACACCTGTGATAGATACTATTTTTTTGAGGGTTTGTTGTTTAACATTCATTGTAAATCGTACTTATTTTTCTTTAGGCAAATGTAATTTTTATATTGAATAGAGGAATTGATTAAACCAAAACGCCTTGTTGTTGAAGTTCAAGAAATTGCTCTTCCAAGGCTTTTACTTGCTTTTCAAGAGCTGGAAGTTTTCTTAGAACTGCCATCGAACGCAAATAATCATTGATTTCAAAAGCCGGATTACCATTTAAAGAAGTACCAGGTTTTTTCACTGTTTTTGTGATGCCTGCTTTTCCTCCTGCTTTTGTGCCATCGGCAATGGTGATATGTCCGTTTATACCTACTTGTCCACCAATTACGCAATTTTTACCAATCTTGGTTGAACCTGCTACTCCAGTTTGTGCAGCAATTACTGTATTTTCTCCGACTTCAACATTGTGAGCAATTTGAACCAAATTATCAATTTTTGCTCCTTTTCTAATGATTGTAGAACCCATAGTGGCACAATCAATCGTTGAATTAGAACCAATACTTACATTATCTTCGAGAATAACATTACCGAGTTGAGGGATAGTTTTATAAGTTCCGTCAGCTTGTGGTGCAAATCCAAAGCCATCGCTTCCTACAATAACACCCGAATGAATTACACAATCATTGCCAATGATACAATTGGCATAAATTTTTACTCCTGCATATAAAATAGTGTTATCACCAATTATCACATTATCTCCGATATATGCTTGCGGGTAAATTTTAACGTTTTTTCCAATTTTGCAGTTTTTACCAATGTACGAAAATGCACCTTGATAAATTCTTTCACCAATCATTGTGCCTTCGCCTACAAATGAGGGTTGTTCTACACCTACTTTTGAAGCGTCAAGCATTTTTTGGTATTCTTCTAATAATTGAGTAAATGCTATATATGGATTTTCAACGACGATTAATGTTGTAGTATATGATTTTCGTGGTTCGAATGTGCGACCAACAATTACGGCAGAGGCTTGGGTAGTATAAAGATAAGGCTCGTATTTTTCATTAGAAAGAAAAGAAATATCTCCTGCTTTTCCTTCTTCAATTTTTGCTAACTGGCTAACCGTGAGCGATTCATCTCCCTTTACATCACCATTTAGCAAGAGTGCTATTTGCTTAACCGTAAATTTCATAAATTTGGTGTTATGCAAGTTTTAGCTTGCGAAAGTTTTTGCGTTAGTAATTTAACCTTTTATTCTATCTTCATACTTATGAATGAAGAAGATAAGTGGTTTTATTTAAAATAATCTTCAAATAATACAAAAAGTATATCTTTTATTCGCAAAGTCACTACAAAGATACGTTTTTGCCCCAACATACATAGTATTTTTTCACGATGTTGCTCAATGCCTTGATTGTTGGTAAGTCGGATGCATCAGCAATATCGACAACATTTTTGTTTTTTGTTAAGATATTGATTGTTTCATCTCCCGAAACATAACCTTTATTACTTACATCACCTTGTGTGATGAAATAACTCAAATCCGCTTCTGGAATTCCCTTTTCGACTAATGTTTGTTTGATATTTTGAATGAAAGAATCTTCTATTGGAAAATTTGAAATCTTGACTTTGTACAAATTTCGGTTTAATAAATCTTTGCAAATCGTTGATAAAATTGGGTCTTTACTGTGTTGCCAAGTTTTTATGCAAGCCCAAATATCATAGTCATCAATTTCGGTAAATGCTTTTAAATATTTTTCTTCCTCTTGGAATGATTCCAGAGAAATTTCTTCTTTTAAAAATAATTCAAAGGAGGGGGTAACAAATAAATCGTTTCCTATTTTTATTAATTCTCTAGCACGGCGAATAATTTGTATCAACATGGCTTCTGTACAAATTGAAGTCTTATGAAGATAAACCTGCCAATACATTAACCTTCTTGCGTTTAAAAAGTTTTCTACACTTAATAAGCCTTTTTCTTCAACTACCAATTGATTATCGACCACATTGAGCATTTTAATGATTCTGTCAACACCAATTGTCCCTTCGGCAACCCCCGTAAAGAAACAATCTCGATTGAGGTAATCCATCCTATCCATGTCAAGCTGACTTGAGATAAGCTGATGAAAAAACTCTCGGTGATAGGTTCCATTAAACATTTCGATGGCTAAATCGAGTTGCCCATGAAATCGCTCATTCAATTTTTCCATCAATAAGGCTGAAATATGTTCGTGATGAACATCATTCAAGATAGTGTATTCAAGTACATGAGAAAAAGGCCCATGACCAATATCATGCAAAAGAATAGCAATTTGAGCGGCTTCAATTTCAACATCTAATAAAAAATGTCCTTTGGCTTGCAAAACTTGCAATGCTTCACCCATCAAGTGCATCGCACCCAACGCATGGTGAAAACGTGTATGTAAAGCACCCGGATAGACAAACTCAGCCATCCCTAATTGTTTAATACGACGTAAACGCTGAAAAAAAGGATGCTCGATTAAATCAAAAATTAAATCGGAAGGCACACTTACGAAACCATAGACGGGGTCATTAAATATTTTACGTTTGTTGGTCATGTTCATACATGGCTTTAGCAGGTAAACAAAGTTATTACTTTATTTCTTGCTACTTTCCAAAAACAACGCAAAGAAGACAATTTTAGTTGTGAAGTGGCGAAAAATGAAGATAAAATTTTGGAGTGAAAAAAGAAATGTCTATTTTTGCACCACAAAACCAAAAAACGGTTTTAGGGCCTATAGCTCATTCGGTTAGAGCAACTGACTCATAATCAGTAGGTGCCTGGTTCGATCCCAGGTGGGCCCACAGAAAAAAAGCCTGATAATCAAGTGATTATCGGGCTTTTTTGTATTTACTATACCTACTGTTAAATTTAAAAGATTTTTGAGCTTTTGATTTTTTCTTAATTGAAAGACACCTAATAAAAATATAACTCAAGCCTAAAAGGCTTGAGTTATATGGTCGTTGGAATATGTACCAACTATAAACAAACTCTATAAAATCATACTGAACTATTCAAATGTTCAGATTGCTTAATGATAAACCAAATTTAATGCGTTTGAAATTAAAACAGATGAATAATGGTTTTATACTGCTTTAGATGGTGATGAAGTGCTTTTAGTATGATTGGGAAGCTTAATTGAAACGGTTGTTCCTACCCCAATTTGGCTATTTATTTCAAAAGAACCCTTATGATTCTCTATCATTTCTTTGCAAAGAGAAATGCCTAGACCAGTACCTTTCTCACCATTAGTCCCATTATTAAGTTTGGGTTTTAAGAATATGTGTGTTAAATCTTCTTGTTGAATGCCTATGCCGTTATCTTCAATAGTAACTAAAGTATCATCTACTTGTTGAAGTGCACTTATTACAATTTGACCATTATTTTGTGTAAATTTAATAGCATTGTTTAATAGGTTACGGATCGTAATTTTTATTTGTTGTTCATCTCCCCAAATACTTAAATCGTTCGTGAAATTAGTTGACAATTTTATATTTTTTTGGATGAGAGCTTCTTTGTATAGTAATAATGTTTCATTGATTAGATTACTAAATAGAATATTTTGATAATTAGGTTTGGTATTTTTGATTTGTGAAAAAGAGTAGATTAATAAATTATCTAACAATAAGTGCATACTATTAACATTTTCACTGAGTCTTTGTGAAAGGGTTTTAAATTTTTCTTTACTGATATTATTACTTTCAAAAAGTTGAAGTAAACCCTTTAGTGAAATGATAGGTCCTCGTAGATCATGTGCGATAATACTAAATAATTGGTTCTTAACATTATTTGAAATTTTTAGCTCGGCTGCTTGTTGCTCAATAATATCTTTCTGACTTTGTAGCTGGTTGTTAAAATCAGCTAATGTTTCGTAATCTCTTTTATAATAGAATACTGCGATAAGTGCAACTACAACCATAGAGATAACAACCGTAAGATCATCAAAGACTTCTGAAAGTTCCATTGGAATAAAGTTATAACGTATAACTTTGAAAATAAAGAGTAATGATAAGTTTGATATAATACCAATGTTCCTAGAAATTGTATTATCAAATAGTCCACATAAAGCAATAATCGGTATAAAAGCATTCTCTAAATTCCCTCTGATAACCTGACTTTGCAAATTATTATAAACCATTCCAGATAAAATACAAATTGCAGGAAAGTAGATAAAGTGAGTTGCTAATTTTACATAACTTTTTTTTAAAAAGTAAAAAGTGGGTAAACAACAGAAGATTAAATATATTATATTCAATTTAGGATGCCCAATTTTATCTCTGAAGCTAATGTATGTGTAGATGATATTAATAATCGTAAATACGAATAAAGTTACCCTTAAAAACATAATTTGCCTTTTTAAAAAAGAGCTATTACTAAGGTTAGAATAGTTAATCATATGTATAAAAGTTAGTAAAGTATAAGGCAATATTAAGACAAGTTTTCTAAGAATTCACTAATAAACTACGTAATTTATCACCCAGCCACGTTGTTTGAATACTTTTGCGTTTATGTATGAATAAAGTTTGTATATAATTGCATATCAAAATCAATAACAATTTACGAATCTTTAATGAGTTATTCAGCGGATGTTTTTTCTAACTAATTCAGTTCGAATTAACTACTAGAAAATCAAGATTTTTTGAAATTGTTATTTATTAATACTGATACTTGGCGTATTGACAATGCATTTTGTAATTATTAAGTGCATTGTCAACCGTAAAGGGTTTATTGCTAGCTACGTTGGCAATAGTATTACTCATTCATAAGTATTTTAAATAGTTTACAGAATGATGGAAAGTGTAAGACCTATTCTTAATAATAAAATTCATATTCAGGTAATTTTTAAGAAAAATCAAAAATGGTACCTTCATTCAGATGTATCATCTTGGGTAATTATTGATGAAGATACTGTTAATGAATTGTTAAATAGATATGAACAATTAGTGTTCATTAATCTGAATACTATTATCAATATTGATTATGTGAATGGCATAAATTACATAGATATAGCCAAGGAATGTATCTTAATTAATGGGCAGATGCATATTATTTCAAAGCGATATATGCCTTTGTTGAAGCACGTATTAAAAGAAAAATACCCTAATCTATTCTCATCAATCCAACTCCATACAAAAGAATCATATTTGAGGAGAGTCAATAGCAAAAGAAAAGTACATACTCAACATATAAAATATTTGCTGAGAAAGGGCAGTAGAACCATCATCTTTTACGATGATGGAACAAGTGATTATTTTTACGAAACACTAAAATATTTTTATGAATATGTACTAGAGCATAATGACTTTATAAAGGTCAAAAGAGATTGTATTGTTAATATCAGATTTATAAATAATTGTAAAATTGATACTAAAACAAAAACAGGGGAGATACTTGTAGACTCAGAAGTAATTTCTATTTCTAGAAGGAATCTACAAGTATTTAAGAGATTTATGCAAAACCAAATGCATAAAAAAGACAATACGTTTACCTTTGCTCCAAGAATTGATTAAGTTCTTTGCGATAATGCCTTCCCAAAGGAATATGGTTATCACCCACCATCACTATATTATTGCTTAATTCAATTCTATTAATATATTGTTTATTAATTAAAAAAGCTTTGTGGACTCTTAAAAATCTTGAATCTAAATTTTCTATTAAGGACTTAAGAGATTTTTTACGAGCATACTTTTTGTTTGACTTTGTGTGAATAAAGCAGTAATTCCCATTTGCTTCTATCCATTCAATTTCATTAAAATTGATTTTCTTTACTTGTTGCTGGCTGCCTCTAACTGTTATAAAACTTTCTTCTTGAGGTTGAGCAATTGGATATTTGCTAATGAGTAAGTCTAGTGCTGCTAATAATGAAAACTTATGGAATGGTTTTACAATGTAAGTGCTTTTGGAGACTTTAGTGGATAAATTGAAAATTTCCTCATCTAAATGACTGCTCATAAAAATAGTGAGAAAATCGTTATTAGCATTTTCAAAAAGATACGGAAAGACGGTTGAGTCTTGGATACGAATATCACTAATAACTATATCAGGCTTGAAGCCTTCGATAATTGCTTGGGCTTTGTTTATGGTATTGGCAGTGCCAATAAGTTCGTATTGAGAATCTTCAATAATAGATTCTACAAAAAGTGACCAAACTGGGTCATCTTCAATAATCATAACTTTTACACTCATAGAACATTAATTTAAGTATTTTCGCATTAAAAATAGTTTTTTATACAATATACATCACTTGCGAGAAAAAAAATACAACAATTGGTGATAATCAGCATGAAATGGTTATAAAATGAAATATATTTCTTGTTTAATTACTCAGTGGTATTTGTACTACCACTAAAAGTAACTTTTAGGTGATAATTGAAATTAATTTTGAATTATTTAAAAGGCTACTTGTTATTAAGTGGCATTGTAATAATAAATGTCACAATAAGTGGTGACATAATACATGAAATGGTGATATAATGCATTTTCTTGCCTTTTGCTTATAATCCCTTTAATCTGAATAAATCCTTTCCAATAACCTAAGAAGTCATGTATGATTAATGGCTTTTGTCACTTTCACTTTGTTACTCATCTACTTTTAAGTGACTTTTTCTTTCAAATTTGTCTTAATATATTTAAAACGATTGATAATATGGATTCATTACTAAGCTCCTTTTTTCAAAAAGAAAAACTAAATTTAGATAATATTGTGTGTCTGCAAGGCCATGTAAATTATACAAAAATTTATTTGCTAGATAGAAGACCCATAATGGTTGCCAAAACGTTGAAATATTTTGAAAGAACATTCGTTGGTACCCAATTGAATCGTTTTTATAGACCCAATAAAACTTTTATTATTAACCTAGACCAAGTTCAAAGTGTAGAGGAAATTAATAATGTCGTTCTTGTTGAATTGACGAATAATATTAGACTTCCAATATCACGAAGAAAAAAGAAAGATTTTATTAAGTTAAGAGAGATTAACTGATCTAAATTATAATTATTTATGTAAATAATTGTAATAAACAACCTCTAGCTTACGAATAGGTATGGATTTATTTTTAATCTTTAAAACGAGCCGATTTATTTTTTATTTGGATTTACTTTGGGGTAAAAAACTTCAGAATTGAATAAATTTTTTAGACTTTGAAAATACTTATGACAAGATTTTAGTAAAGGTGCAATTGTACAATACAATATTTTAGGTTAATAAAAAATAACAGTTAAAGTAGAGAAGCAGAATTAAAATTACATCAAAAAAAGGCTATAAATTTATTTTTATTTAACTAATAATTTTGATTTTATGCTGTCTGTAAATTAAATAGCAATAATGAAAGTATTTCATGCCATTTTCTAAAAATATGTAAGATGACAAAAATACAATTACCCTACAAATATGGTTGGTGACGCTGAATAATGAATTTAAATAGCAATTTATATTTAAAACCTCAATATTTGTTAGGTATTGGTAAAAGGAAATGGTACTTTTATTTCAGTGTTTCTTCTTAAGTTTAGTAATCTACCTTTGCTTATTAATAGTCATTTACAAAAAATTATATTTCATTGACATTATTTATTGAAATTTTGTATCTTAATGTCAATATTTTACTTAATGCTATGAAAAAACAATTACTTCTTCTATTAATCTTTTTCGCAAATTTAGCATCTGCACAACATAAGCCTTACATGCAATTTCGAGATTATCATGTTTTGTCAAATTTAGATAGCCTCCAGCAGGTACTTAATTCGCAATTCGATAAAGCATCTAATGAATATCTAAATACTTTGATAGAATTGGAAATGAGTAGAAGATACTATTCTAATGATTTTGGTAAAGATTTAGATAGAATAAAGAAATGTGCTTTATTAAATAAAAATAGGAACGCACTTGCAATGTGCCATTTCTTGTTTGCTGCAAAATTGGTTTTTGATGATACTGAACAGTCCTCTAAAAATGCTTTAGAAGCTTTGAAGTTCTTTACACAACAAAAAGATACTTCAGGAATAATAAATTGTAATTTTTTATTGATTTCCTTATCAAATGAGTATCCTTCCTATTACTATGAAAGAAATAATAAGAAGAGCTATCTATTTAAAGAAGTATTTAATTATTTTGAACAAACCAGTAATGTTTGTGATAAGTTGATAATAATAACCATTTGTTTGAATTATGGACACAATTTCGGATTAACCGTCAAGGAACAATTAGAATTATATCAAAAAAGTTTAAAGCTTTTCAAAAATAATCCTCAATATAATTATCTACGTTCAAGAATTTATTATTCACTTGCCAATGTCTATTACAGAACGAAGGATAAGCATGGTAATTATAAGAAAAAGATACAATGGTGTTATTTAAAATCGTACGAGACTTTAGCTTCAAAGAATACTAGAAGTGCTGTTTCTGCTTTATCAAATTTGGGTGGAAGTTTTATATATACCAGAGAATTTAAAAAAAGTGAAAATTATTTAAAACAAGCTATAGCTTTATACAAAGAATTAAAAATTAGTACACCTTATTTCGCATTTATGGTGTATAACCAACTTTCATATATCCAATATGAATTAAAAGACTATAAAAATGCTTATGAAACAAGGTTGATTGTTGAAGAAGTAAAGAACAGAATCAATCAAAATTTGAAGACTAAAGAGTTAGAAGATTTATTGACAAAATATGAAACAGAGAAGAGAGATGCTGCTATTAAAAATTTAGAACTACAAAATCAGATAAGTGATGTACGATCACGGCAAAGTTATATAGTTATTATTTTAGCGTTTGTAATTATATTAATCATAAGTTTATTGCTATTCAGATTGAGTATAGTTAATAAAAACCTAAAAAAACTAACTAAAAGTCGAGATAAGCTCTTTACCATTATTTCTCATGATCTAAGAAGTCCACTTAGTTCGTACCAGCGTTATGCTGAGATTGTAAGTTATTTGGTGAGAAAAAAGCAATTCGAACGCTTGAGTACAGTACTCACACAAATAGATGAAATAGGACTACATTTAGCGGCTATGTTGAATAATTTATTAGAGTGGGGTATTGTACAACAGAAACAAATTAGACTAAATGTTTCTACAGTCAATTCAAGTGAATTTGTGAGCAATCTACTACCAATTTACCGACACATGGCATCGTTAAAAGAAATAAAAATTATTGAAGAAATAGAAGAATGTGAAATAAGTATAGACCAGCACATCTTAGGTTTAATAGTTAGGAATTTGCTTGATAATGCAATCAAATATAGTGGAATAGGTGGTAAAATCTTACTTAATGGTTTTAGGCAAGGGGATTCATTTGTATTAGTGTTTAGTAATTATTGTGAAGGCATGACCGAACTTCAACAAACGAAAATAGCCTCATTGTTTAATGACGATTATGATTTTGAATTTGGAGAAGATGGTTTGGGTGTTGGTCTTTTATTGATTAAGGAATTTGTTAAGAAAAAGGTTGCCAATATAAGGTTTACTTACGATATAGATAATTATGTAATCTTTAAAGTTGTAATACCTAATGCATTTCCGGCTAGTAGATTTAATTAAATCGATTGCTTTGTCACCTTTGCCTGCATTTTGTCACCTTATGTATTGATGATATGAGGTAATATTGTTCGAAAGTGTTTTACTTTGCTTCTGTAATTTAGTATTACAAAAACTTTCATAATTTTTATGAAAGTTTCACTCAATAGTAATTGAACATGGAGATAAGCACTGCTCCTGCTCTCTGTGCTTGCTTATCTCCAATGTTTTTTAGTACTCCAAATATAATTTTTTCAATAATTCTCCAAAATGTTAGTTTACGTTACATATATTAGGCATTCATTTTGAATATTCTTCTTTCGTTTCTAATGTTATAAGTTTACACACAAATAAGCAAGATATGAATTATAGATGAATTCTATGAATTTATTAAAAAAACCAACATATTATTACTTAAGATTATTTGCAAGAATTTTGTGAGTTAATAGACTTAAAGCTTCTTTGCTTTTGGTGTTTTATCAATAATAATATTGGTAATCTTGTTTTTGTGGTTGAATCATTCATCGTCGAAATGTCTTATCAAGCTAGAGGCTGAACATGGGACTATTCCAAAATTCGTAGTGTTTGTACAGATTTAATACTTTATCTTTATTTATATTTTTTTATTTTACCAATGAACTTGTTTAAGATTATTCTGAATCAAAAGTAGATGCTCAAGAAAGAGGTAATTTTGTTTTGCGAAGCAAAATATCTAAATCAAATGAGCATCTTAGACAAAGATAGAATTAAAACCTTTATTCTTCCATATTTAAGTCAAGGTAAACGAGGTAAAAATTTAACGGAAGATAAACGAATAAGTATTGTTTTATCCATTTTTCATCGTTTAAAAACAGGATGCCAGTGGAGAGAATTACCATTGGAGAAATATTTCACCGAGCAATATAGTTATGAATCTGTATTTTATCATTTCAATAAATGGTGTAAGGATGGTTCATGGAAAAGAATGTGGATTGGTTTATTGGCGAAATATAAGAACCATTTAGACTTATCAAG
>NZ_LXHX01000019.1:0-546 GCF_001649495.1 Emticicia sp. MM
ATCCAATTAGACGGTTCACAAACCCGAGCCAACAGAGGAGGAAATAAAGTAGGGTTTCAGTTCAGAAAAGCAGATGAGAGTACAAATTTTTTGTACTTGTGTGATAGGCAGGGCATTCTAATTGCAATTTCAGAACCCATAAGTGGTGAACATCATGATTTAGCAGAAATAAAACAGCAATTTGAACAATTGATAAATTGGCTTGACCAATCTAACATTAGAACCGAAGGTTTATTCTTAAATGCAGATGCTGGTTTTGATAGTCAAGAGTGTAGGCAGATATGTTCCCAACACCATATTGAAGCTAACATAGCTTTCAATAAAAGAAATGGGGCTACTGAAAACAGAAATGAATATTTTGATGAACTCTTATATGAAAATCGCTATGTGATAGAGAGAGCTTTTGCTTGGTTAGACGCTTTTAAAGCTTTGCTTATAAGATATGAAACAACGGCAATCAATTGGCTAAATCTAAATATTATTGGTATGATAGTGTGTTTCCTGCGAAAAATATCCACTAAAATAAAATCTTAAACAAGTTCTTAA
>NZ_LXHX01000020.1:0-93725 GCF_001649495.1 Emticicia sp. MM
GAAAATAAATTGCTACTTTGGAAAGTCGAGCCATCTTTTGAATAAGTATAGGCCGTTGTGCCACCAATTGCCGATAAACTGATACTCCCCGTGTTGTTTGATTGACAAGTCAAATTCGTTGGTGTGGCTGTCAAATTTATGTTTGATACAGTAATAGTTACAGTATTTGAAGAACTACTTTCACAACCAGTTACAGTACATATTGCGGTATAATTCGTAGTTACACTTGGCGAAACACTTAATGGATTTCCTGTGCCTATTATCGTATTAGAAGTATTTTTCCAAGTTATTGTTCCTTCACATGAATTAGAAATACTTAGATTTGTACTTGAACCAGCACATATTGTAGTACTGCCAGTTGCAGTTGGTGTTGTTGGAATGGATTTTATTGTCACAGCTACCGCCGTTCTATCAGTTTCACAAGTGATTAAAGGGCTTGAACCAACTACTGCAAATGCTCTTGCAACATAGTAAGTTTGTGAGGCTGTTAATGTTGGTGTATTATATATTTCATTTCTTATTCCAGATGTTGGAGATAATGCTGTAATTGAATTTGCTGCATTATACCAATTAAATGTTCCCAAAGACACACTACTGTTTGCTGTAAATGCGGCAGAACCACTGCCACAAAAATTTGACGAAGCTGGGTTGACTGTTGGTATTCCACTAAGTGAATATGGTGCATTTACAGTAATAATATTTGATGTTTTGGTACAATATTCAGAAACTACCGTAACTGTATAATCGCCTGCAGTTGATGTAGTATGTATCGAGTTTGTTGCTCCTGATATTGGATTTCCATTCAAATTCCATTGGTATGAGTACGAACCAATTCCACCAACTGGCGAAGCGGTTAAGGTCGTTGTCCTATTTAAAACTCCTGTACCGCAAAAATAAGTATTTCCTGAAATAGTAACAGATAAAGGTGGAGTAACAGAAACTTTGGCAATGGCCATGTCACTACATCCAAATTGAGACGTAACTGTTCCAAAAATGGCTGTAATTTGTGTTGTTGCTGTTGGATTTATCAATACACCACTTATTGAATTTGTGTTTCCGCTAATGGGCCCCGTAAGATTAATTGTGTTATCTCGACTCCATGAAAAAGTGCTTGTTCCATTGACAGATTTCCCATCAGAAATAAGCAAATTAATACTTTCTCCACTACAAATTTTTGCAAAATCGGGTGTTATTGTTGCTTGTGGTATTGGATTAACAGCTATTGTGAAGTTTCTTGAACTTCCCACACATGTTAATCCATCATTCGTATAAGAAGGTGTTACGGTAATTACGCCAGAAATTGATGTATTCCCAGTATTTGTAACTGTAAATGTAGCAATATTTCCTGTCCCACTTGCGGCCAATCCTATCGCTGTATTAGTATTAGTCCAATTGTAAGCTGTTCCGTTTACTGCTCCTGTAAAATTGACTGCCGATGTTGACGTTCCGCTACATAAGATTTGATTTGAAACTGCATTTACTGTTGGGGTTGGATTTACCAAAATATTGAAATTTTTGGCCGTTCCTCTACATGTAACTCCGTTGTTTGTGTAAGTTGGTGTAATGGTAATTACACCCGAAATCGGTGAACCACCAACGTTAGTAGCTGTGAATGCTGCAATATTTCCTGTACCACTTGCCGCTAAACCAATGCTTGGATTTGTGTTTGCCCAGCTATAAATAGTACCTGCAACTGTTCCAGTGAAAGCAACCGTGGTCGTTTGAGTGCCATTACACAGGGTTTGGTCTGTTATCGCATCAACCTCTGGAGTCGGATTTACTGTAATTGTAAAGCTTGTTGGAGAGCCTACACAAGTAAGTCCATTGTTGGTATATGTTGGTGTTATCGAAACTATTCCACTTATGGGTGAAGTTCCAGAATTGGTTGTATTAAAGGCTGAAATGTTTCCTGTGCCGCTCGATGGCAAGCCTATATTTCCATTAGTATTCGTCCAGTTATAAACCGTACCACTAACAGCCCCCGTAAAATTAACTGCTGAAGTTGTTGAACCATTACAAAGCGTTTGACTTGAAACGGCATTAACTGTTGGCGTTGGATTGACTATAATATCAAAACTTTGTGTTAAACCTGTGCAAGTTACACCACCATTTGTATAAGTAGGCGTAACCGTAATCGTGCTAATAAGTGGAGAAGTACCTGTGTTTGTTGCAACAAAAGCCGCAATATTCCCTATGCCACTTGTAGCTAAACCAATGCTTGAATTTGTGTTTGTCCAATTATAAATCGTACCTGCAACAGCCCCTGTAAATGTAACTTGCATAGTTTGCGAGCCATTACATGAAGTTTGATCCATAACCGCATTGACTGTTGGAGTCGGATTTACGGTAATGGTTAAACTTTGCGAACTTCCTGTGCAAGTCACACCGTTATTGGAATAAGACGGTGTAACGTTTATTGTTCCTATATTTGGAGAACTGCCAGGATTTGTAGTAGCAAAAGCCGCAATATTTCCTGAACCACTACCATCTAAGCCGATGCTTGTATTTGAATTTGTCCAATTATAAACTGTTCCACTTACTGCTCCTGTAAAATTAATTGCGTTTGTTGTAGAGCCAGAGCATAGTATTTGATTGGTAACAGTATTGACTGTTGGTGTTGGATTGACAGCAATTGTAAAAATTTTCGGCGTACCTGTACACGTAACTCCACCATTTGTAAATGACGGACTAACAGTTATTTCGCCAAAAATTGGTAAACTTCCAGTATTTGTCGCTGTAAATGCTACAATATTTCCTGTGCCATTGGCAGACAAACCAATGCTTGTATTTGAATTTGTCCAGTTATAAACCGTTCCAGTAACCGCTCCCAACATGGTTATTGCCGTAGTTTGCGAGCCATTACATAAAGATTGGTCTGTAATGCTATTAACTGATGGAGTTGGATTTACCGTAATTGTAAAATTCTGAGGAGTTCCTGTGCAAGTTACACCTTGATTCGTGTATGATGGCGTAGCTGTAATCGTTCCTGAAATTGGACTACTGGTCGAATTAGTTGCCGTAAAGGCTAAAATATTGCCATTCCCGCTCGTAGAAAGGCCGATATTTGTATTTGTGTTTGTCCAATTATAAATAGTTCCACTTACCATACCTGTGAAATTTACTGCCGTAGTTGTAGTAGCATTGCAAAGGAATTGATTCGTTATCGAATTAACAGTAGGAATCGGGTTGACTGTGATATTAGCGGTTGCGACTGTACTTTTACAATTATTTGCAACAATTTCGCAAACTGCATAATAATTGGTTGTTGCACTTGGTGTAACTGTTACTGACGAAAGAGAGTTGGTCAAATCAACATCTGAATACCATAAAGGAACACCCGTGTTACACGTTGCTGATAAGTTTACACTTTGCCCTGCACAAATAGTCGAAGAAGTCACCGTTGGAGCAGCAGGTTTCTCAATTATTTCTAAATTCAATGTTTTTGTACAACCTCGAGCATCAATTACTTGGGCAATGTGAGTTCCAGCCGATAAACCAGTAAACGAACTACCACCCCAGCTACCACCATTAACTCTATACTGAAATGGAGCCAAACCTCCTGATGCACTCAAGCTAAACATACCTGTACTTCCGACAATACAATCGTTTTGACTTGTAAGAGATAATACTATATCCGGTACAGTATTTACATTCAATGTTTTTTCTAAAATACAACCATTTGCATCTTTCACTCCCACAGTATAAGTTCCTGATGATAGATTTGAAAAAGTTGTTGTGCTTCCATAGCTACCACCATTTATGTTATACGTTAATGCTCCAGTTCCTCCAGTTCCCGAAATATTAATTATACCATTATCTCCAGTTGAACAATCATTGGAAGACTGAATTGAAAGGGACAACGGGACAGCTTGTGTTATATTAACAAACTGAGCAATTAAACATCCTTTGCTATCTCTGGCAGAAATCGTGTATGAGCCAGCAAAAATACCAGTAAAAATATTATTAGTTTGAAAATCAACACCATTCTTTGAATATTGATAGCCCGGTGTTCCACCTGTAGCACTGGCGATAATTGTAACTGGCGAACCAGCACAAGCAGCATTACCTACTTCCAAGCTCAATGCTGGATTAGGATTAACCACTATTGCAATCGTAGCCCTCTCAGTTTCACAACCATTTTGTGTCTGAGAAACATAATAATTAGTTGTTCCAACCGTACTGGTAGATGGCGTAGGTGCAGTATTAGTGCCAACCCCACCTGTTATAGTATTATACCATAGAACTGTTGCTCCCGAAGCCCCCACTATACTTAATTGGGAAGCTGTATTCCCTTGGCAATATTCGGTTGTACTTGATGGTAGTGTTGCTGGGGTTTGATTGACTATAATTGTTATATTTCCTGCGGGGCTTTTACATCCTGCGGCACTTACACATGCTCCATAATATGTTGTGGTCATTGTTGGTCTAACCAGACTTGAAACGGCATTTGTTAATGCAGCTTCTGTGTACCAAGTTATAATTCCTGAACTACAAGTAGCCGATAAAGTAGAACTTTGCCCAGAACAGATTGTAGTCGAACTCGCCGCAATACCTGTGGGTGCTGATGGGGTCGGGTTTACATTTACAGTTACATTTTCTGAAGCACTATTACAGCCTAATCCACTCATACAAGCCACATAATAGGTTGTAGTAATAATTGGACTTACTGTCGTGGCTACCACCGTCGTAAGAGCGGCATTGGTGTACCAAGTTATTGTACCACTTGCACAGGTAGCTGTCAATGATGCACTCTGCCCCACACAAATTGTGGTAGGGCTTACAGAAATATTTGTTGGAGTTGGTGGAGTAGGGTTTACTGTAACAGTTATATTTCCTACACTACTTTTACAACCAGCCGTACTTACGCAAGCTACATAATATGTGTTTGTACTTGTTGGACTAACTGGAGAGGTTACCTCCGTTGTAAGTGCATTATTGGTGTACCAAGTTACTGTTCCACTGCTACATGTTGCCGACAAAGCAGAACTTTGTCCTGAACAGATTGTAATGGGACTTGCCGAAATACTTGTTGGTGCTGATGGTATTGGATTTACAGTTATAGAAATATTTCCAGGGGTACTTTTACAACCTAATGCACTCACACATGATACATAATAGGTTGTAGTTGTAGTTGGACTTACAGTATTTGAAACAGTATTTGTTAAAGCTGCATCACTATACCAAGTTGTTGTTCCTGTACTACAAGTAGCTGATAAAGTTGAGCTTTGTCCTGAGCAGATTGTAGCGGGGCTTGCCGAAATACTTGTCGGTGCAGATGGTACTGGATTTACTGTTACAGCTACAAAACCAAATGTGCTTCTACAACCAGTATTACTTAAGCACGCAACATAATAGGTGCTTGTACTTGTCGGACTGACTATATTTGAAATAGTATTTGTCAATGTAACATCATTATACCAAGTTACTGTTCCGCCAGTACATGCTGCCAATAAAGTAGAACTTTTACCCGAACAGATTGTGAGCGGACTGGCCGAAATACCAGTTGGTGCTGTTGGTGTTGGATTTACTGTTATAGCTATACTTCCTGTGGCACTCTTGCAACCTGACGCACTCACGCAAGCTACATAATAAGTAGTTGTGCTTCCTGGACTTACCGAATTTGAAATCAAATTTGTCAATGCTGCATTGCTGTACCAGGTTACTGTGCCTGTACTACATGTGGCAGATAAGGTTGAACTTTGCCCTGAACAGATTGTAGCTGGACTGGCTGAAATACCAGTTGGTGCTGTTGGTGTTGGGTTTACATTTATTGTTACATTTCCCGAAATACTTTTGCAACCACCACTTCCTACACAAGAAACATAATAAGTTGTTGTTAAGGCTGGGCTAACTGTGCTTGTAATTGTACTCGTAAGCCCCGAATCGCTATACCAAGTTGCAGTACCGCTGTTACAAGTTGCAGATAAAGTAGAACTTTGTCCTGAGCAAATTGTAGCCAAACTTGCCGAAATAGCTGTTGGAACTGTCGGTGTAATATTAATTGCTCCTACGGTAACATTTGTGGTGGAAGTACATCCACTTGCATCGGTAGCCGTAATTGTATAAGTTCCTGCTGTTAAGTTGCTAAAAGTACCTGCTGGGCTTTGTGTGCCAATATTTGGCGAAATAACATACGAAATTGCCCCAGTTCCCCCAGTCGCAGTGTTAACTATTTTTCCATTGTTTCCACCGCTACACGTAACATTTGTAATAGTTGATGCCTCAAAAGTAATAGCGGTTGGTTGAGTAATTATGAGCGTACTAAACTTTGTACAGATATTATCTTTTACGTAGAAAGTATATGACCCCGCCGATAATCCCGAAAATATATTACTTGCTTGATAATTTGTTCCGTCTTTACTATACGTGACAGAACCCGTTGGTGTACCTGTATAATTTACGGTAGCGGTTGAAGTTCCTCCATTACAAGTAATTGCCGTTGAACTTGCCGTTACGCCTGTCAAAGTACAACAGCCTACTGAGGCAGAACCTACATTAGTAGGGAAATTTACTGTCGTAGCTCTATTTGAGTAGTTAGAAATTACTAATACATAAACCTTTCCAGCTGTGACCGATGGAATTGATAATGAGATATTTGCAGAACTTGAATAATCACAAGTTAATGGCGAACTTTGAGTGGCGAAACAAGCATCAGCGACTGTATTTACTGGTCCCCAAATAGCTCCATCCACATCTACATTTGATGTATTTGTTACATTAAATGATACAGACCCACTTGTCAAGGGAACAAAATAAAACCACGATTGATTGGGACTTGTTCCAAGGCATCCCCATTGAGTTGAGGCCGTACCTCCGTTTGTGGTATTACCCACTAAAGCTGCAAATGAAGTACCGCTGCAAAGCTGTGCATCACTCGACATTGAAAGTGCCGCACAAGAAGTGGCAGGTGTATTAATTAAAGGCTTGAAGTTTTTTGATGAAATAACATTTGTAGTAGTATTACTCTTATCTAAACTTACCGAAACAGTTTTCCATTCACTCACGCAGCCTGTTTTTGGTTCTTCGTACCTTACATAATAATCTGTTGGAGTTGTCGTAGGTGTAATCAATGTTACACCACCAGTATTTCGTTCGTGTTTCCATCTAATCTCAACACCATCTATTATTTCTTTAGTACCCAAATAAAACGGTTCGTTGGAAGTTACTTTATAATCTCCTGGCACCGTTGGGGTACCTGTAAAATTGGGCTTACTTACACTAATTGTTATTTTATTTGAAGGTTTACTTTCTCGTTCACCTGCTTTGCGTATGGCATAATAAGTCGTGGTTGCTTTAGGTGAAATTATTAAAACACTACCGCTTCCAACAACTTCATTCGAACTCGTTTTCCAAGTAATATCGCCATTGTAAGCATCGGTAACCTTCAATTCTGTACTTGTTCCAGCGCAAATCTTTATTGTTCCAGCTAATATTTCTGGAACTTTTATTGCAGAATCAGCTTTGAAAAAATGTTTAGTACTTTCAAGCAGATTCGTTGTATAGGAATATTTAGTATTAATTTTATGAGCCTCAGTAATTATTGAATTAATGA
Source organism: Emticicia sp. MM (assembly GCF_001649495.1). Lineage (NCBI taxonomy): Bacteria > Pseudomonadati > Bacteroidota > Cytophagia > Cytophagales > Leadbetterellaceae > Emticicia > Emticicia sp. MM. The sequence goes on from NZ_LXHX01000020.1 coordinate 7,553, forward strand.
AAAATAAAAAAAATAATAAATTACCTTTTTCAATTAGGAAAACTCGTTTACTTAACGCCATTATAATTTCAGTTTATTGCATATTTGTCATAAATCATTAGGTCTGATGTAGCAAATTTTGATAATGAGGTATTGGTTAAAAAGTTTTACTTAGGTTGAATCAAACAGCACATAAAATGTCTGAATTCTACCATTATTTTTCAAGATAATTTAGGTTTAACCAACAGAACAATGAATCCAAAACTTTGCTTTTCTGATTACGTTAGGACGAAAAAAAAGCTACGAGTAACAACTTTCATACTAAAAAAAACAATGGGGATGAACTTGAAAGGCCTAAAGGGGAGGATAAAATTGAATTAGGTAAATATTAAAGTTGAGATTGAAGATGGCTCAACAAAAAAATAATTGCTCTGAATACCGATTACTGATTTCATATTTTGGGCATAATTTGGATGAAAAGCCACAGCCATTACCCAGTTTACTTGGTTGGTTAAATCTAAAAATGGAGTGGGTAGCACTTGCCCGTTAGAAATGATTTTTACTTGATTTCCATCTACAATAAAAAACCTGTCATCATTGGCATGAGTGATGTCAACGATTGATGAAAAAGCATCAGAAACCAAATTTACTTGTATGTTGGGTGATTGAGCAAAAAGAATTAATGGGCTTAAGATAAATAATAGGAAAGTTTTCTTTTTGGTTTACATCAAATTAAAGAGTATAAAAAAAGGCAGCAAATAAATCGCTGCCTTTGAATATTATATTACCACATTCACAATCCGGTTCGGAACAACGATGATTTTCTTTGGTGTTGCACCTTCCAACCATTTCAAGACTAATTCATTTTCTAAAACTAATTTCTCAATTTCTTCTTTGCTCATAGCAGCTGGGAAATTGAGTGTTGCACGAACTTTGCCATTGATCTGAATCGGGTACTCAAATGAATCTTCTACCAAATGCTTTGCATCGAAGGTTGGGAATTGTTGTGCTGTAATGCTATCAGTATGTCCCAAAACTTGCCATAATTCCTCAGTTACGTGCGGAGCGTAAGGTGACAAAATGACCAATAATTGCTCAAGAATGGCTTTTTTATGACATTTTAGGTCAGAAAGTTCATTTACACAAATCATAAACGAACTAACCGATGTATTGAATGAGAATGACTCAATATCTTCGTTTACTTTTTTGATGGTTTTGTGCAAAGCCTTCAATTCTTCTTTTGTAGGTTCGGCATCAGTTACCAAATTTTTACCATTTTGGTCAAAGAACAAACGCCACACTTTACGAACAAATCTATACGTTCCTTCAATTCCACGAGTATCCCACGGTTTGCTTTCGGTCAATGGTCCCAAGAACATTTCATAAAGGCGGAATGTGTCAGCACCATAACGCTCAACGATTGTATCAGGATTCACCACATTGAACTTAGATTTTGACATTTTCTCTACTTCCGAACCACAAACATATTTTCCGTCTTCCAAAATAAATTGAGGGTCGTCGCCAATGTCATTTCTTGTTGCTTTAAATTTCTCGACGTCTAAAACATCATTTTCCACGATATTTACATCAACATGAAGTTTTGTGGTTTCATATTGGTCTTTTAAGCCGTAAGAAACAAAGGTTACTTTTTCAGAATCTTTCAAGCGATAAACGAAGTTTGAACGCCCCATAATCATTCCTTGATTAATGAGTTTCATGGCGTATTCTTCTTGCGGTACATGCCCTCTATCTTTCAAGAATTTATTCCAAAAACGGCTATACAATAAGTGGCCAGTTGCGTGTTCAGTTCCTCCTAAATATAAATCCACATTTTGCCAATAATCAATCGCTTCTTTTGATGCAAACTCTTGGTCGTTGTTGGCGTCCATGTATCTGAACCAATACCAGCTACTTCCTGCCCAACCTGGCATTGTGCTTAGCTCATATTCATTACCTTTATAATTCCATCCTTCGGCACGACCGAGTGGTGGTTCGCCATCTTCGGTTGGTAAATATTTGTCAATTTCTGGCAAAACTAACGGCAAATCTTCTTTGTCAATCAAATATGGCAAGCCCTCTTTGAAAAATACAGGTACAGGTTCACCCCAATAGCGTTGACGAGCAAAAACCGCATCACGCAAGCGATAATTAACTTTGCCTTTTCCAATGCCGTTTTCTTCCATGAAAGCAATCAATTTGGCTGTTGCTTCCTTGTATTCGAGGCCATTTATCATACCCGAATTGATGTATTTTCCCTCTTTGGTAGCATCGGCTTGGGTTTCAATATCAGCTTGAGCATCAAGTATTTGCACGATTGGTAAACCAAAATGTGTGGCGAAATTCCAGTCACGTTGGTCGCCCGAAGGTACGCCCATAACCGCACCTGTTCCGTAGCCCGCTAAAACATAATCAGCAATCCAGATTGGTACTTTTTCACCACTAAATGGATTGATACAATAGCTACCAGTAAATGCTCCCGAAACTGTTCTGACATCTGACATACGGTCGAGTTCAGAGCGTTTTTGTGTTTCAGAAATATAATTTTCGATGCTTTCTTTTTGTTCGGGTGTTGTCAATGAAGCAACTAATTCATGTTCAGGAGCTAAAACCATGAACGAAACCCCATAAATAGTATCAACACGGGTAGTAAAAACTTCGATTTTGGTATCCTCGTTGTTTTCAAGAGCAAATTTTACCATTGCTCCAACCGAGCGACCAATCCAGTTTTTTTGTTGCTCTTTCAATGAGTCTGACCAATCAACCAAATCCAAGCCACTTATCAAGCGGTCGGCATAAGCTGTGATTCTCATTACCCATTGTTGCATTTTTTTCTGTATAACTGGGTAGCCTCCACGCTCCGAAACGCCATCCTTTACTTCATCGTTCGATAAAACCATCCCCAATGCTGGGCAGAAGTTTACTACTGAATCAGAAAGATAAGTTAATCGATAATCCAATGAAATTTTGTATTTCTCAGTTTCACTAAATGCTTTCCATTCTTCGGCCGTGAAACTTGAGGTTTCGTCATTACAAGCGGCTTTTACGCCTGATGTACCATTTTGCTCAAATTTTGCGTATAAAGTTTCAATAGCCTCGGCTTTGTCAGATTCTTTATTGTACCAAGAATTGAATAATTCCATGAAAATCCACTGCGTCCACTTGTAATATTTGGCATCAGAAGTACGAACTTCACGACTCCAATCGTAGCAAAAACCAATTTTCTTTAATTGACTAATGTAAGTAGTAATATTATTTTCGGTCGTGATAGCTGGGTGCTGCCCTGTTTGGATAGCATATTGCTCGGCAGGAAGCCCAAACGAGTCGAAACCCATTGGGTGAAGCACATTAAAACCTTTAAGACGCTTGTATCTTGAATAAATATCAGTTGCGATGTAGCCCAGTGGATGCCCAACGTGCAGGCCAGCTCCCGAAGGATACGGAAACATATCCAACACATAAAACTTGGGCTTAGTGTGGTCGATTTCTACTTTATAAGTTTGGTTTTCTTCCCAAACTTGTTGCCATTTTTTTTCAATTTCACGATGGTTGAACTCCGACATTTCTTGAATTTTGAATGAGTGATTGCTTGAATGAGCGAATAAAATTTCCGCAAAAATACAATTTTAAAGCTGTATCGTTGTTATTTTGTGCCTACAAAATCAAACCTTTTCTATCTTATGTCTCGAAAGGTAATAATTTCGCTCCTCGTTATTTTGTCAATTGCTTTATTATCAGTGTTTTATGTTAAAACAAAAGCACAAAAATCGCCTTTAGTTTTAATGACTGATTTTGGAGTAAAAGATGGTGCAGTAGCCGCTATGAAAGGTGTTGCATTGAATTTAGCCCCTGATTTGACGATTCATGACCTTACGCACGAAATTCCAGCGTACAATATTTGGGAAGGGGCTTTTAGGTTACAACAAACCGCTCCTTATTGGCCGATTGGAACTGTGTTTGTCTGCGTGGTTGACCCAGGAGTTGGTACGGAACGCAAATCTATTATTCTGAAAACGAAAGCTAATCACTATTATGTTGGCCCTGATAATGGACTTTTTACATTAATTGCTGAAAATGAGGGAGTGGAGGAAATTCGTGAGATTTCGGCGGCCAATCGTTTGCCAAATTCTCAGAATTCATATACTTTTCATGGCCGAGATGTATTTGCTTATTCGGGAGCGAAATTGGCTTCTGCTGGAATTAACTTTGAAGAAGTAGGTGAGAAAGTGGCTGATAACAAGTTAGTTATGCTCGATTATCCAAAACCAAAATTTGAAAATGGCTTGATTTCTGGAGGTATTCCGATTTTGGATATTCAGTACGGCAATGTATGGACCAATATTGACCAAAAAACTACTAATCAGCTTGGATTAAAGATTGGTGATAAGCTTTCGGTGAAAATTTTTGATGGAGAAAAGAAGGTTTTTGAAGGACAAATGCCTTATGTCCATACATTTGGCGATGTAAAAGAAGGAGAAAATCTTTGCTATATGAATAGTTTATTGAATTTGTCTTTTGGAATCAATATGGATGATTTCTCAAAAAAATATAAGGTTGGCAGCGGCACAAATTGGAGAGTTGAGTTGAGGAAGTTGTGAAAATGTGAATAAAGATTAAACATTCATTAGGATGGAATAATTCATTGCCGTCTGCTTTAGCTGACGGATTGGATGAGATAAATCAAAATTGGCTTTAGCCCAAGTTTATATTTCGGCTAAAGCCATTTTGTGTTTTTATTTAAGTATCCGTCAGCTAAAGCAGACGGCAATGAGTTTTTTGACGGCCTTTAATATTATAATACATTCTTTATATCATACATTTCAGAAATTACTTTAAAAGAATCCATCAAGGCATTGAATCTGATTGTATCTACATTGGTAAGCATATCTGTTGGAATACGGCTATTGGTTTCAATTTTCAAGCCTCTTTTTTGTAAGAACAATTTAGCCGAAAATGGGTAAAAAGTATGTGTAACTCTATCCATCATCGTCAGAATGGCGTGTAATTGGTTCAATTTTTCTGTTCGGCCATTCGTGAAAAACTCATTTAATAAATAGCTGTAAGGCTCTGGATAAAAATTGGCCGAAATGGGTGAGATACCTCTTGCACCCGAATCGAGCGAGTCGAGGGCGGTGGCAGTATCAGCATTGTAAAGTCCAAAATTTGTTCCTTTTACGGCGGCTGATTTTCGCTCCAACGAAATTGAATTACAACTTGTGTCTTTGTGGTACACAAAACGCCCAGTCGAGGCCATCCATTTGAGCATATCTGTGCTTAAAAGACGTTTGTAAGGAACTGGACATTCATAAACTCCCAAAGGAATATTGCCAGTTTCGTTCATAATTTCCTCTAAACGAGATTTCAAAACATCGTCACTTTCATCGGGTTCTACGAGCATACTTGTTATCAAAATCACGGCATTTATGCCTGTATCATAGATTTTTTTGATAAAATCTGTATTTGTAGCACCTCCTCTATTAAAAGTTCCTGTGGCAACAACTGGGACTTTATCTTGGCAAAACTTAACAACGTTTCTCGTGAGCAGCAATCTTTCTTCGGTGGTGAGTTGATACATTTCGCTCGAAAGACAGTTGGCAAACATACCATTTGAACCAGCATCAAGATACATATTTGTTAGTCTCTCTAAGCCATCAATATCAATCTGATTGTTGGATTTGAACGGTGTAATCATCACAGGCCAAAGCCCTTTGGGTAATAAATTCATTGTTTAAGGAAGGTTGAATAGTGTTTTGTTAAAGATTGTTTTTAAAAAATTGCCTTCACGGATTTAATCAAGTTTTATCAAAAATATTTGTTTGCTTTTTATACTATTTGCTACGTTTTCTAAAAGTCTGTTAAAAGCAATCATTTTTCCATCGTGCGATATAACTAAATTGGTTGGTGATGGCTTGCTTGGTTTTGATATGATTTTCAAACGTTTATCAAAATCAAGGTCATTGATTGCAATTTCACAGATACTGCTATTCCAAATATAAAAAATACTTTTGCCCGAAGGATGCCATCGAATACTTCCTTCAACATCAGATTCATGGAAAGTAATTTGTTGGGGACTTCCTCCGTTTGGTGAAATGGTAAATATTTGTTTGATATTTTTTTCATCTTTTGCCAAGAATGCAAGTAAACTTCCCTCAAAGTTTGACCTTACAATACCTGTACAACCTGCATGAGAGTTTTTTGCGGTAAATGTTAAACGCCTTTGCGAAGCACCTTTTGGAGGTTGGGGTAATTGTGTTTCTGTGCCTTCTAAAGCCCCGAACTCACTATCAATTTCAATATTTTTGGGAATATCTACTACAAAAACTTCATCCACATTTTCTCCATTTTCTGTTTTTACCGTGCCAATAAATGCACGAGCCATTTGGCGAGTGCCATCAGGTTTTAAATAGCCATTTTTGCCAACCCAACTATCTCCAGCCGCATGACTTATTTCATCGCTTCCATTTTTTGGATTTGGTACAACTCTCACAACCAATGCCGAAAACCATTCGCCCGATAGATTTTCACCATTATTCTTTTCCGAAATATTAACCGATTTACCTTTTTTTGAAACACCAATTGTTCGTAAATTTTGTTTTTGACCAGTAGCATCTTCGAGAGATTTCATGATGGCATCATTATAGGTAAAGCCAATCCAATTACCGTCTCCGCTAAATTCGTGTCGATGCGTTCCGCCTCTCAATGCTCCTTTTGTAAATGGAGTATTAATATCTCGGGCATCAATATAAATGGGGTTTTCGCCTTTGGTTTCATCAATCATTACTCCAGTTCTTCTCCATTGTTGATATGGATTTTGCTCAGTAACATTCTGTAAGCCATGAATAAAAATAACCTGATTAGCAACGGGCGAGTAACTCGCTGCTCCAACACCTGGACCGAAAAATTGATTATTTTTTATTTCATAAACCACTTTTTTATCGCCTGTTTTTACATTTACTTTTTCAATCTTAGCCGAAGCTGCAATTCCACCCTCATCGGTGCGGGTATCATACACTAACCATTGATTATCAGGCGAAAAGTTATCATTATTATCTAAATCATGGTGGTAACTTAGGTCGTTCGTTAATTGTATTTCGGGTAAAAAACGCATGGTTTTACAACTTGTCAATAAAAGAAAAATTAAAGAAAAATAGCTTTTCATTGTTTCGATATCATTTGTTTTGAGGTGGACTAATCACCCCCAAATATCTGCCCAGCCAGTAGGGGAGTAACCAAATATCGCCTGCACTATGCTCCGAAGTTCCGTTCCCCTTGGTTCTGTCCAAATTAAACATATTGGCATTATGTCTTTGAATTGGTCGTTCGTCAGGTGGTAGCACTTCCTTGATGGTCTGACTGCGGAAGTTAATAGAAATTTTCTCAATATCCTTCCTGTGGCTATTCATAATTGTCCAGTCGATGAGGTCGAGTGGGTGTTCTCTTAAATACCAAGCAGCTTGGTTTAAATCAAAATTTTGCGTGCCAGTCAGGGCGGTGAAAATATTCCACAAACCCTCTTTTTCGGGGCGTTCGGCTTGCCAATGGTCGATAATCGCTTTTTTATAATGTGCTTTTAGCGTATCATTTAGAGCATAACGATATAAACCCCAATAACCCAGAAAATACATTTCATCGTCGGAATGATTCCAGGCATCCGACATTTTTTTACTGTGTTCGTCGGCATCTTCGGGGGCATAACCAATTTGTTTCATTGGTCGCATCAAATTTTCAAAATAGCCATGTTTTTGCATCAATTCCAATGCTTTTTCTTTATAAATTGGCTTTTTGGTGAAATAATAAGCCGTTTGAAGCATAGCAATGATATTCGATGAATTGAGTTTGCGGTCGCCCACATTGGTCGGAAAAGAGTTTACATAAGTCGGATTCCAACGCCCCCACGCAGTTGGTTTTCCATCATAATCAATTAAATATAGATCGTTTCGCACGATATGCCCCATGAGCGTATCAATCAGAGTTACCGCTCGTTTTTTGAGTTCGGGGTCTTTTATGAGTTCAGCCATTGCTCCATAGACAAAAATATGTCCAATTGCTTCATCGCTGCTGGTGGTTGCTTTCCAGTCCCATTCTTTATCGGGTGAGTGTTGCCAGCGGTCGGGGTCGGCAAGTTGTTGGATAAACCCACTTCGTTCAAACGAACGAGCAGGAAAGCCAGCAATCGGATTAATGGAATAAAGCCTTTCCATTGCATCGAGCGATTCTCGACAGTTTTGTAACGCATCTGCTTCTTTTGTGACTACATACCTAAAAATTTCTCCACCTAAATACATTGAAGTCCAAAGTCCATCATTATCAGAATCAGCCAAATAGCCAGTTGATAGATTTCCTTTTTCCATATTATCGAGCGAAGCATTGAAACCATTTCTTATGTGTCGGCTTCTGACTTGTTTTTCATAGAAAACGGCTTTTTCGTGCAAAGTCATTTTCTTGAAACAAATTTGCGAAAGTCCTTTATCGCTTACAATCAAAACAGAGTTTTCTGGGCCTTCGGAAATGTGTTTGATATTGTTACTGCTTAGCCATCTTTCACTATTATAATAATCAAACTTTCCATCTTTTTTCAAGGCAAAAGCCCCATTGGTAGTGCCAAACCAAACCTTTTCACCAATACTTTTGATGGTCGTAATCTCGGTCGTTGGTAATTTCGTTTGCTTACTGCCAATTTGTTTTTTTGAGGCAATATCTACGAAAAAGTATCCATCATTTATACCGACATAGAGATTTTTATTATCTGTTGAAAAATCAAAAGCAGTAAAATCGTTCCCTTCAAAAATTACTTCTATTTTCTTTGTTTCGGCTGAAAAAGTTGAAATGGATTTTTTACCCAAAATCCAAAAAAGATTTGTCGAGCTTTGAAATTTTAGGTCAATAATTTCATCTTTGAAGTCTGACAATTTCCAGAGAATTTGTGTTTTATCAATCAATTGGAGTGCTTTTCCATTTGAAACAAGGAAATTGAAACTCTTGCCTCCAACAAATAATTTTGCATCAGAAAGCTCATGTTTGGCGAATAAACTTCCTGCCCAAGCATTACTGAAAACTATTTTATCATCCATCAAGACGAATTGATTTTCGTACAGACCAATTCCTTTAATATTTTTATTTTGAATGGTTCTGTATGTGTTATCTGCAACCAGATTTCCTGCATAAAGAAATTGTCCATTGTGCGGCACTAATAAACCTGCCGTTGAATAAACTTTAATATTGCCGTTTCGGTCTGAATAGGCTTTTTGTGGAGAAACTGCATCGTTTTTTGTGTAAAACTTGATGCTGAAATCTTGCAGAAAAGGCTTGTCTTGATAAACTGGTTGTTTTGTTTGAGCCAAGATAAGGCCATATTGTAGTGTGAATATGAATAAAAGGATATTTTTCATTGGATGAGTTGATGTTTTAAGTTTTTAAATCAATCAAGTGGGATTTTCAAAGGATTCACCACCACATATTTAATTGATTTTTTGTCTTTTTCAAGGTGATAAGAATAAGTAAGATGCAATAAACCATCAGCAGTTTGAATCAATGATGGGTACGAAAAACTTCCTTTGTTAGGTTCTACTTTTTCGAGATATGTTTTCCATTTCCACGTTTTTCCTTCATCATCCGATAAAAATAAGCCAATACGGTAGCGGCCATCCTCAATATCATTACCCAAAAAAGCCCAACGGCCATCTTGAAGCACCAAAAGTTCAACACTGGCCGTATTCGGAATCGAAGTTTTCGTGCTTACTTGCCAAGTTTCACCATTGTCTTTTGATTCGCTTGTGTGTACTCGGGCGGGGTCGTCGCCGCTATCACGCATGAGTGCGAATAAGTTGCCGTTTTTCTTTTGAATAATAGCTGGTTGAATAGGTCCTCGACCAACTAATGGCAAACTTGGTCGCCATGTTGAGCCATCATCGTCAGAAATTGCCATTATTGACATATTGAAACCATCAGAATATAATGGTAAAACGATGCGTTTATTGGGCAAAAGGAGCGGCTTTATGCGAGTCATCCAGCCAAAACTACGTTTTACAGGGTCATTACTGGCAGTAATAATTGATTCATCATACTTTGGTGCGTAACCCGCCCAACCTGCTGTGCTTGGTGGAGTCTCTTTCAGTTTTTGTGCAACTTCTTTCGCAAAATTATTATCTGGTTTTAGCAAGATATTATCTTGCCAGTTCCAAATTGGTGGGCCACTTTTTTGATAATCGGTCGAGGTACGAAACCTTAAAATTGATTGTTCCCATTTATTGGCTTGAACGGCAATCCAGACCAAGAAAAGCTTTTTTTCATGGTTCAAAAATAATACAGGATTACAGTCTGGAATATTGGGTGTATCAGCCATCAAAAATGGCTCAGACCATGCAGATTTACCTTTTTCGAGTCTTGCACCCATCAGTTTTACATCATCAGAAGTGCGTTCTCCGCTTCCTTGAAACCAAACACACAGAAAATCGCCGCTCGGTAACGCCACAATACTGCTGGCATGAACGTGCTTTTCTTGAACAGGGAAAATAAGTGTAGATGATTGAATAGCAGGGTTTTGTGCAAAAAGAAATTGTGTGTTTAAAAGTAGAAGAAACTTAAATAGAGAATATTGTTTCATATTTAATGGCTTATTGAGTTGAAAAAACTGAAAGTAAAAACTGTTGATTCGTGGTCTATCGACCATGGACTACCAATATTTCAAATTTATTAGATTTTATTGAGTATTTATTAAAAAAAATCAAGAATATTACGTGACTTTTTTCAACCTTCTAAATCAAGCCTCTTTTCAGACATGAAATCTATTTCCATCAAGACATTTATTTGTTTTTTAATCTACATTTTTAATGGTAGTATTTTTGCTCAAAACGTAGCAGTTACACCGCAGACAGCTCTAAAAAGTTATTTATCTAATAATGATAAAAGTTTTCAGTGGGAATTAAAAGACTCATCTGCCATGGGGAATGTGATGGTTTATCAGCTATTACTCACTTCCCAAAAATGGCGAAACTATACTTGGCGACACCAACTGACTATTTTTGTTCCGAAAAATCGACAATATACGGATGCACTTTTGTTTATAACAGGTGGCTCAAATAAAGACGAACAACCCAATTGGAGTAAATCAGATGGTTTATGGCCTTCGTTGGCGGGAGTGGCTGAAAAAAATAAAGCAACAGTGGCTCTAATTCGCCAAGTACCAAACCAACCGCTCTATGGAAATTTGACCGAAGATGCACTGATTTCTTACACCTTACATCAATTTAAACAAGACAAAGATTATACTTGGCCCTTGTTGTTTCCGATGGTGAAATCGGCGGTTAGGGCAATGGATGCTGTGCAGGAATTTACGAAACAAAAGCAGAAATATGAAGTAAATGGCTTTGTGATTTCGGGGGCATCCAAACGTGGTTGGACAACTTGGCTATCTGCTGCCATTGATGATAAACGTGTGAAAGCCATAGCTCCAATGGTGATTGATATGCTCAATATGCCCGCCACTCTTAACTATCAATACACAACTTATGGTGAATACAGCATCGAGATAGAAGACTATGTGAAACTCGGCATTCCGCAAGGAACTGATACCGAAGATGGAAAGGCAATTACAGCAATGATTGACCCATTTTCTTATAGAAGTAAGCTAAATGTACCGAAAATGATTTTTATAGGAACCAATGATGAATATTGGACAGTTGATGCCATAAAACATTATTTAGGAGAGATTCCAGGTAAAAATATGATTCATTATGTGCCGAATGTTGGTCATAATTTAGGCGGAGGAAAACAAGCTTTTGAAACGTTAAGTGCCTTTTTCGGTCTGACTGTGCTGAACCAAGCTTACCCAGTAAATTCGTGGGAAATTACTTCAAATAAAGTTAATGCAGAATTGACTGTTTATGCAGTACAGGAAAATTTAGTTGAAGCAACTTTATGGCAAACGACTTCTTCCGACCGAGACTTTAGAAATAATCTTTGGCTAAGTAAGAATATTAAATTGAAAGATTTACCCAAAATTACAGCATCGTTACCGCTTCCCAAAAAGGGCTATCAAGCTTTTTATGTAGAAACAAAATACAAAGACCCGAACGGAGGAACATTTAGTGTTTGTACTCGTGTGTATGTGACTGATACTGAGAAGGTTTTGTGATAATCTAACTCACGCAAAGTGGCAGAGACGCAAAGGGTTTAAAGATTAATTTTCAAATTCTTTGCGTCTCTTCGACTTTGCGTGAAATAAAATTTTGTTATTTATTCTTCCAAACGGGCTTTCTTTTCTCTTTAAAAGCCAAGATTCCTTCTTTTGCATCTTCCGATTCTCGAATTTCTTGCAGAATACCCAAAAGATAAGGATGTTGTTCGTTTTCGGGTAAATTCTGAAAATTATTCATTGCTTCAAAACCTTTTTTTATTGCAAATGGAGAGTTTTCTAAAATGCTATTAATCAGAGTTTCAGTATCTTGTCCGATGTTTTCTTTTGAAGAAAGATGTGTTACGATTCCCAGCTCAAAAGCTTCTTTTGCCGAATAGTTTTTACCCAGAATTGCCATTTCCATCGCTTTTCGTTGGGGCATAATTTTGAGTAAAGTTGCCATGACTTGCATCGGGAAAATGCCTCTTTTTACTTCTGGTAAACCAAATAGTGCATCATCGACCGAAACTACAAAACTACATCCACCAATAATTAAAAATCCACCTGCAAAAACACTGCCTTCCACTTTGGCAATACATGGTTTTTCAAGATTTTTGAAGGCATCACCAATTGTAATTTCTTTGATTGGCTTGGGCAAAGTTTTATTTTGAATATCTAATTCAGGATTTTGAAAAACGTTCAAATCCATTCCTGCACAAAACGTAGGGCCTTCAGCTTGGATAAGTACACACCAAATGTCATTTGCTTGGTAAGCAAATTCTAATGCAAAAGTCAACTCTTGTAACATGGTAGGAGTGAAGGCATTGCGTTTTTCAGCTCGATTCAAAGTTATTGTAAAAAGATGACCTTCATGCTTAATTTTAATAAGTTGAAAGGTAACTTTTGAGTAATTTTGTATGTCAGATTCTGTAAAAAACATCTTTAAGATTTGCGGAATTTATGAAATAAGTTCTTGAAATGCAGTTTTTAAAATACTTAATTGATTTAATTTTTTTTCAATTTGATTTTTTGTGTGAAAATTATTTTCTAAATCAAAATTTATTAAATTTTCTGAATCCATATTTCCTACCAATTCATCAGCTGCCATCGGGCAGCCACCATAACCCAAAATTGCACCATCAAATCTTCGACAACCTGCATTGTAAGCCGCATCAATTTTTTCTTTCCAAGTATCGGGAGTTGTATGTAGGTGTGAACCAAATTCGAGATTTGGATATTTTGGAATTAAGTTTTCAAAAATGTATTTAATTGATTGAGGCGTTGCCACCCCAACTGTATCTGATAAAGAAAATATTTTTATTCCCAGTTTCTGCAATTCTTCGACCCAATGCAAAGCAATTTCGGCATTCCAAATATCACCATAAGGATTCCCAAAACCCATTGAAATATAGATAATTAATTGTTTATCAGCTTTTTGTGAAATTTCTTGGATGTGTTTTACCCGTTCCAATGATTCGGCAATGGTTGTATTTGTGTTACGCAACTGAAAAGTCTCAGAAATTGAAAAAGGATAGCCTAAATAGCTAATTTCTCTGAATTGACTGGCTTCACTTGCTCCACGTTCGTTAGCAATAATTGCCAAGAGTTTCGTATGTGTATGAATCAAGTCTAAGTGTTTCACTATTTCGGCAGTATCTGCCATTTGTGGAATAGCTTTGGGCGAAACAAAGCTTCCAAAATCTATCGTATCGAAAAGATAGCTATTCAACAATAAATTAAGGTATTTTATTTTTTTTTCTGTTGGAATAAATTGATGCAATCCTTGAATTGCATCACGTGGACATTCTATTAGTTTAACACCCCCAGCCCCTAAAGTGGAGCTTACTGATTCTCTGATTTCACCCCTAACCCCTAAAGGGGAATTTGTTAATTCTCTGATATTATTTAATACATAATTTACATTTTTAAAAACTTCTTGATTTGTAAATCTTATAATTTTTAACCCATTTGCTTTGATAAAAGCTTCTTTTTCTAAGTCGTTTTGGGAGACTTCGGGTAATTGATGAATACTTCCATCAAGTTCTATTACTAATTTTGCTGAATGACAATAAAAATCAGCTATGTATTGACCAATTGGGTGTTGTCTTTTAAAACGTAAACCAAGTTGATTTTTGCACAAATAATTCCAAAGTAACTCTTCCGCTGGTGTAGGATTTGCTCGATTTCTTTTTGCAAATTCAAATATCTCAGGAGTTGCTCCATAAAACATATTTTCTTTTTGGTCTTCCATAATTGAATGTTGTTTGTTTAACCCTAAGGTTGAAAAACAAGATTAGTCTTTTTGTCGAGAAATTGTAAATCCCCCTTTAGGGGTTAGGGGTGCTTTACAATTTCTCTACTAATCACCAATTTCTGAATCTCGCTTGTTCCTTCTCCAATCGTACATAGTTTGGCATCACGGTAGAATTTTTCGGCTGGAAAATCTTTTGTATATCCATAGCCTCCGTGAATCTGAATACCTTCGGTTGCCACCTCAACGGCTGTTTCTGAGGCAAAAAGTTTGGCCATAGCACCTTCCTTGGTCATTTTTTTGCCTTGGTTTTTGAGCGTTCCAGCATTGCGAGTCAATAATTCGGCTGCTTCAATTTTGGTTGCCATTTCGGCTAATTTAAAGCTAATTCCTTGGAAATTAATAATTGCTTTGCCAAATTGTTGACGTTCTTGTGCATATTTTAAGGCGGCTTCATAAGCTCCACGAGCAATTCCGAGCGAAAGTGCCGCAATAGAAATGCGTCCGCCATCCAAAATTTTCAAGGATTGCACAAACCCATCACCGATGTGTCCCAAAACATTATCTTTATGCACTCTACAATTATCGAAAAATAAACACGCCGTTTCGCTGGCACGCATACCGAGTTTATTTTCTTTTTTACCTGCTGTAAAACCTGGAGTTCCTTTCTCGATGATTAAGGCAGTCATGCCATGTGAATCTCCCTTTTTACCAGTTCTGACAATGACAACTGCCACTTCTGAACTGATGGCGTGCGTGATAAAATTTTTCGAGCCATTCAATACAAAATAATCACCGTCTTCTACAGCTGTGGTTGACATTCCACCTGCATCCGAGCCAGTGCCAGTTTCGGTCAAGCCCCAAGCTCCAATCCATTCGCCCGAAGCCAATTTTGGCAAATATTTTTGTTTTTGTTCTTCGTTTCCGAATGTTAAAATATGGTTCGTACAAAGTGAATTATGAGCAGCTACCGAAAGCCCGATTGAGCCACAAACTTTTGAAATTTCGTCCAAAATGGTGATATATTCTTGATAACCAAGACCTGAGCCTCCATATATTTCAGGCACAAGTATGCCCATAAAACCATATTCTCCCATTTTATGAAATAATTCTACTGGGAAAATCTGTGCTTCGTCCCAGTACATTAAGTTTGGGCGGATATAGTTTTCTGCAAAGTCTTTAGCACTCTGACGAATCATTTCCAATTGTTCGTCAATTTCAAATTCTACGTGTGTCATATTAAATTTTAGGTTTGTTGATAAATTAGTTGCAAAACTAATCATTGTTTTGGCAACTATTTAACATATTTGCAGAAAAATTGTTTAAATCTTAGAGAAAATATAACTATTTTGCTTCATCAACGAAATATAACAAGAATTATGCTAAAAATGGAAGATTTATTGAAGGAATTGACTGAGCGGTATGAGAAATTGAAATTAGGTGGAGGGATAAAAAAAATCCAAGCTCATAAAGCCAAAGGAAAACTCACTGCTCGTGAAAGAATAGAATATTTGGTTGATAAAAATACCGATTTTGTTGAGTTTGGCACTTTTGCTGGTGATGGCATGTACGAAGAAGAAGGCGGCTGTCCGAATGGGGGTTGTGTTTGCGGAATTGGTTACGTAAGTGGAAAAATGTGCGTCATTGTGTCGAATGATGCGACTGTGAAGGCAGGAGCATGGTTTCCGATTTCGGCTAAGAAAAATCTTAGAGCTCAAGAAATTGCAATGGAAAATCATTTGCCAATTATTTATTTAGTAGATTCGGCGGGAGTTTATTTACCTATGCAAGCGGAGGTTTTTCCTGATAAAGAGCATTTTGGAAGAATTTTTAGAAACAATGCTCACATGTCATCGATGGGTATTCCGCAAGTAGCTGCTATTATGGGAAGCTGTGTAGCAGGTGGAGCATATTTGCCAATTATGTCTGATTATGCTTTGATTGTTGAAGGAAGTGGTTCGGTTTTTTTGGCGGGTTCGTATTTAGTGAAATCTTCAATAGGAGAGGATATTGATAATGAAACGCTTGGAGGTGCAACTACTCACTGCGAAATTTCAGGCGTAACGGATAATAAATTTCCGAATGATGAGGCTTGCTTAGACGAAATTCGTAAGATTTTTGATAAAATGGGGCATTTTGACAAAGCTGGATTTGACAGAAAAGAAGCAGTTCTGCCCCAAAAAGACCCCAAAGAAATTTATTCGATACTACCAACCGACCGTACAAAACCTTACGATATGCTCGAAATTATTGAGCGAATCGTTGATAATTCAGAATTTGACCAATATAAGAAAGGTTACGGACAAACAATTTTATGTGGTTTAGCAAGAATCAATGGCTGGGCAGTAGGAATTGTAGCGAATCAAAGAAAAATTGTGAAGTCTAAAAAAGGCGAAATGCAAATGGGTGGTGTTATTTACTCTGACTCTGCCGATAAAGCAGCTCGTTTTATTATGAATTGTAATCAGCAAAAAATTCCGTTAGTATTCTTGCAAGATGTAACTGGTTTTATGGTTGGTAGTCGCTCTGAACACGGTGGAATTATCAAAGACGGTGCAAAAATGGTCAATGCAATGGCTAATTCGGTTGTGCCAAAGTTTACTTTTATCATCGGGAATTCTTACGGAGCTGGAAATTATGCCATGTGCGGCAAAGCGTATGACCCACGTCTGATTTATTCTTGGGTAACAGGCCAAATGGCGGTAATGAGTGGAGCATCAGCCGCTAAAACTTTGGTTCAGATTCAAACAGCAACGTTAAAATCAAAAGGTGTAGCAATCGGTGAAGCCGAAGAAAAAGAATTATTGGACAAAATTACAGACCGATATAATTCTCAGTTAAGTCCCTATTACGCTGCATCCAATCTTTGGGTTGATGGTGTAATAGACCCTCTCGAAACACGAAAAATCATTGCAATGGGAATTGAAGCTGCGAACCATGCACCAATTACGAAGCGATACAATGTTGGGGTAATTCAGACGTAGAAGTATGAAAGCCCAATTTCTAAAAACCACCAAAAAGCCTTGGTGGTTTTTTACTACCCTTTAATAGAAAAACAGACCACGATTTGACTATTTTCAAATCATTTTTCTAAATTGTTGTGTATTACATCTATTAAATTTTGTGTTAATGAAAAAATATTTATTTTTCTACCTATTATTCTGTGGTTGTTTCAAAGCCTTTTCACAAATTGAAAAGCCAATTAAAGTTTTGCCAACTGCAATTATTAAAAATACCTTACAAAAGACTGGTTTAGAAAGCGGTTATAATGTATCTCGCTCTGAAGCATTGGCTAATGGATTCACTATTAATCTACCAACGCCTAATGGCGAAGATTTAAAACTTAGTCCTATAGAATCGCCCGTTATGTCTATCGAACTGAGCAAGAAATTTCCTTCTATCAAAACATATCGTTTATATTCCTCTAATAAAAAAAGTGAGGTTTCTGGAGTATTAACAATTTCGCCCGAAGGAATAAATGCTTTAATTTTTACAAATCAGGGGAATATTCTTATTTCACCAGCAAATCTTGCTGAAGATAAATACTTTGTTTTTTATCAGAATGATACGGATTTAAAAGAATCCTGTGAAATTGGAGACGAACATATTCGGAATTTTGGGAATAATAACAGAATTAAAAGTATCCAAGATTTTTCAAATGGTACAACCCTTCGTAGTTATCGAATGGCAATAGTAACAACAGGTGAAGTATATACAAATAATGGAAGCACAGTAGCAGCCGCACAAGCAGTGGTTGTAAGTATGGTAAATTCGCTACGAGCAGTTTATGAAAAAGAAGTTGCTGTAACCTTTACTTTAGTTGCAACCAAGATTTATGATAATCCGACTACTGACCCATTCAATGGTTCAAGTGCATCGAGTGCAGCTCTGGCTTTTGGAGCATTATCAACCTCCGAACCTGCCAATTTTGCATTAAATCTTTACGATATTGGGCATGTTATTCATCATTCTCCAGGTGGTGGTGGGGTCGCTTACCTGAATGGCCCATGTAAAAACTTTAACGTTTCAAGTGGTACAAGCCCAATAAAAGCTGGCGGGTGGAGTGGTGGCACCACTACTACACTCGGAACGTTTATACATGAAGTTGGACATCAGTTTTCGGCAGGGCATACTTTTAATAGTGTAAATAGTGGTTGTAGTGGTAATATTATGACAAGTTCAGCTTTTGAGCCCGGGAGTGGTTCTACCTATATGTCTTATTGGGGGAATTGTTCGCCAGATAATATTAGTGGAACGGTGAATCGCACGTATTTTCATGCAAATTCGCTGGAAAGTATAATTAGTTTTAGTGCAAGTTCAACTTGTAGTGTAAACACTTCCACAGGTAATAATGTGCCTGTAATGAATGTAAATCCTAATGGAAATACACTTATCATTCCAAAAGGAACTCCATTTCGATTGGAAGGCAGCGGAGCTGATGCCGACGGAGAAACCATTTTATTTAATTGGGAACAGTATAATTTAGGAACAACTCGTGGTGGAGCTGATGAAGCTCAAGGTTCAACAGATTCACCGATATTTAGGAGTTTTGTGCCAAGCACAACGGGAAATATTAGAGAATTTCCTACTCTTTCTTCAATTTTAGCAGGAAGTATTGCTTCTAATGATGAAGCACTTCCGCAAGTTGCAAGAACTTTAACATTCCGCCTTACAGGAAGAGACGGACGAACTACAGGTGGTGGTAGTGAAAGTAAAACGCTTACTCTGACAGTTGATAATAGTGGACCATTTTTGATTACTTCGCAAAATAGTTCTGCTCTTTGGATTGTTGGGAGAACAGCCAATATTAATTGGTCAGTTAATAATACAAATGTCGCTCCTATTAATTGTGCAAATGTCAAAATTTCATTTTCAACTGATGGTGGACAAACTTTTCCGTATATATTGATTGCAAGTACACCAAATGATGGTTCGCATACGATTACTGTTCCGAATTTACTGACAACACAAGGTAGAATCAAGGTAGAGGCGATTGGCAATATCTTTTTTGATATTAATAATTTTTCAATTACGGTCTCGAGTAGCTGCCTATCAGGTGTTTCCGAAATTTTACCTTCAAATGATATTACAGCTACTGAAGGAGATGCCTCACTCAACTTGTCATTATTTGGTGTTGGTGCAAATATTACTTCAAAATCTGGTTCGCTTACTACTACCGACCCAGCTACTAAACTTTCGGCTCTAAACATTTCTACAAATACTTGTACGAATTTTTCAAACCCAACCTATTTTGATATTTACCCCTTTAAGGTCATCAGTACTGGCAATTATACTTTTACCAGAACAGTAGGAGCTACTTACTTAATCATGAATTTTTATAACGGTACTCATTCCCCAAATAGTGTTTGTTCAAATTGGATAGGCTCGTCGGCGAGTTATAATGGAAGTAGTGTTTCGGTTGCCAACACCATAACATTGACTTTAACACCAGGTGTTTATTATATGGTAGTAGCTGGATTTAATGCGACTACGCCAACTTACCCTGCCAGCTATGCCATTACTTTTAGCTCTGGAGTTTACGAGAATATCCCAACGACGCCATATTCATATTCAAAAATTATAGTAAAAAATGGAACTATCGTTGCCGTAGATGTAGCTACTGATTTATCAAATTCCACCAATTATCCGAGTGGTAAATATACTATTTATGGAGTATCTCATGGTGACGGTGCCGATTTTAGTACTTATGTTGGTGGAAGTTTTACTGTCTTACAATCTGCAATAGGTACTGGGGCTATATGTGCGACGATTAGTACTAACAGCAAAGCCGTAACCATCCAGAGCCCATGTCCAACTACTCTGACACTTATCAATAATGCTACTCCATCTCAAAATATTACTTCCGGAACAATCACTAAACAAGCTGCCTTGAGTAACGGCTCTATTATAGCATCAAATTTTATAACTGGGGTCAATACAAGAGCTACTTATCAAGCAAAAAATATTCAACTTAATGCAGGCTTTAAAGCTGAAAATGGGGTAGTTTTTCTTGCCGAAATAGGAGGATGTAATTGATGTTAACACAAAAAAAGCTGTCAAAACTTAATTTTGACAGCTTTTTTGTACTAAATAGACTGAAATCAATAAATAACTGATGCAGAGGATTTTGCAGAAACAATAACTTCTTTACCATAAACTAAAACCGTAATTTCATCACCAGTTATATTCTCAATTTCAATCGAATTTCCTTTGATTGAAATATTCAATGAATTTCCTCTAAATCCAGTTCTGAAAGAAAAACTCTGCCATTGTTCTGGTAAGAATGGTTCGAATGAAAGTTTATCATTTTTTACTCGCATTCCACCGAAACCTTTCACTACTGAAAGCCAAGTTCCTGCCATTGATGTAATATGCAAGCCATCTTCGGTATCATTATTATAATCATCCAAATCGAGTCGAGCTGTGCGAACATACATTTCGTAGGCCTTTTCTTTTTTGCCCAATCTTGCCGCATGAATCACATGAACACAAGGTGAAAGCGAAGATTCGTGAACGGTCATTGGTTCGTAGAAATCAAAATTTCTGCGTACCTCTTCCAAAGAAAAATCTTCTTCAAAGAAATACATTCCTTGCAAAACATCAGCCTGTTTGATGAAACAAGAACGTAAAATTCTATCCCAAGACCATTTTTGATTGATTGGACGATGAGCCGCTATTTCATCAACGCTTAATAATTCTTTATCCAAAAATCCATCTTGTTGTAAAATTACTTGACGTTCTTCATCGAATGGGAAGTACATATTGTCAATAATATGTTGCCATTTTTGTGTTTCGGCCGAAAAATTAAGCTTAGTTTTTGAAATAATTTCATCAAATTTTGATTTATTTTCATTTTTCAAGCCTTCAAAACTTTCCAAAGTATATTTTAAGCACCAAACTGCCAAATAATTTGTGTACCAGTTGTTGTTTACATTGTTTTCGTATTCATTTGGACCCGTTACACCGAGCATTACGTATTTACCTTTTTCAGTTGACCAGTTTACACGTTGAGCCCAGAATCTCGAAATTCCTGTTAAAACTTCTAAACCGAATTCTGCCAAATATTGAGAATCACCCGTGTAACGAATATAATCAAAAATCGCATAAGCAATTGCACCATTTCGGTGAATTTCTTCAAATGTAATTTCCCATTCGTTATGGCATTCTTCGCCGTTCATCGTTACCATCGGATACAAAGCTGCTCCGCTCGAAAAACCGAGTTTTTCGGCATTTTCAATAGCTTTTTGTAGATGATTATGACGATATACCAATAAATTACGAGCAACTTTTTGCTCTGAAGTTGATAAATAAAATGGTAAACAGTAAGCTTCAGTATCCCAATAAGTTACTCCACCGTATTTTTCACCTGTAAAGCCTTTTGGTCCAATATTTAGACGAGCATCTTCGCCAGTATAAGTCTGTTGGAGCTGGAAAATATTGAAACGAATCGCTTGTTGAGCTGCTACATCTCCTTCAATTTGAATATCATTACCTTCCCACTTTTTTGCCCAAGCAGCTATTTGTTCGGCAAGCATTGTATCAAAACCCTTCGTGGCAACTTTTTCAATGTAAGCCTTTGTAGTTTCGTTTAAAGCCTCAATTGAATGATTTTCAGAAGAAAGATTGGCAGCAAATTTTATTATTGAAACTTCTTCACCTTCAACAAGATTGATTTTGAATTCATTTGCTACATACTTTTCTTTTTTTATTGGAAAAGTCGGACAATCAACCTTTTCACCAGCTTGATAAACATCAAACTTCATCCCAGTGCAAACTTGAAAAGTTGGCACTGTTTCCCAAGCAGATTTCTTAGTTTCAAGTGTCAAAAATCCTTCACCATGTCCAGTTTCCTTTGAAATTTCATTCCAAAATTTCTCTCCATGATTGGAGTCTTTGTTTGAAACATCGCCATTAAGTGAAACCTTTATTTTAGCTGAACCGAAGAAATTTAATGGTGTAATTGAGTATTTAATAACGCCTGATTCATCATCAACCAAACTTAAAAAACGTTGAGAATGAATTTTTAGCGTTTTTCCACTCGCTAATTCTATTGTACAAATACGCTCCAAAACGCCAGTTCGCATATCAAGTGTACGAGTAAATTCATGCACTTTTGCCGTATTCAAATCAATGCTTTCGCCCTCAATTTCTACATCAATTCCTGTCCAATTGCAAGCATTGATAACTTTTGCGAAGTAATTTGGGTAACCGTTTTTCCACCAACCTACACGAGTTTTATCAGGAAACCAAACACCAGCCACATAATTTCCTTGTAGTGTTTTTCCCGAATATTTTTCTTCAAAATTTCCACGTCCGCCCATGCGGCCATTTCCCAAACTCATCAAACTTTCGGTGATTTCGTTATGCTCAGGATGGAAACCATTTTCTACGATGCACCATTCATCGTGTGTTATATAATTTTTCATTTTTGGCTTTAATTTCAATTAAATTTAAAGAAGTCTTTGCTGAGCGACTTTCGCCTTGAGCGAAGGCTTCCTTATTACTTTTAAGATATTTTACTTAATAAATCATTGAGTTTGAGATTTTCAAACCCACTAAAGACAATATCTGCCTTTGTTAAAACCTCTGCATGACCAATTCCGACCACCTTCATTCCTGCATTTTTGCCAGCTTCAACGCCTGCTACGGCATCTTCAAAAACAAGGCATTCTTCGGGCAATAGATTCAATTCAGCTGCACCTTTCAAAAAAACTTCGGGGTCGGGTTTGCCTTTTGAGATTTTTGTTCCGTCAATAATCGCATCAAAATCATTGATAAGACCAACGCCTTCGAGAATCATTCGGGCATTTTTACTTACCGAACCCAATGCTATTTTAATATCAGTTTGCTTGATTTGGGCAAAAAAATCACGAACACCTGGCAAAATATCGTTAGCGGTCATTTTGCTAACTAAAGTCAGATAATGTTCATTTTTCTTTGCTGCCAGTTCAAGCTTTTCTTCTTCTTTCAAAACTACATTACCATGTTCGAGAATCAAATTCAATGAATCCATTCTACTCACGCCTTTTAGGGTTTCATTAAATTCTTCCGAAATATCAAATCCTAAATCGTTGGCCATTTTACGCCATGCTTGGTAATGAAATATGGCAGTTTCTACGATTACACCATCTAAATCGAATAAAAATCCTTTAATCATATTGGTACAACAATTTTCTAAATTGTTTCATATTTAAAATTCTAACTTCTTAACTCTACAATTTGGGAAATTGTGTTACTTTAGTTCCAGAATCAACGCCGTCATTTCTGGCACCTTGATGTTTGAAATATCACTAAACGTTTCGCCAGTCATGATATTTTTTGCTGATTTTGCTCCTTTTATAATTTCGGCAAAATTAGCCGTTGGTACTGTTGATTCTGTGTTTTTAGTATTGCTCACAACCATCACAGTTTGTTTATCAGTATATCTGAAATATACATAAATTCCGCCATCAAAAGGCGTAAATTGGATAAATTTTCCTTTCGTTAATGCCTCTGAAGTTTTGCGATAATTCAACAATTTCTTATTAAACTCAAATGCTTCATTTTCTTGGGCGTTTCTTCCTGTGGAAACAAATTTGTTTTCTGAATCACCTTTAAAACCTCCAGGGAAATCTTTTCTAACTTCGGCGTCGGTTGGGTTTTTGAAATTTTTCATCAAAAACTCAGTACCATAATACATCTGTGGTACACCTCGAACCGTGTAAAGCCAAGTTAAACCTAACTTATATTTGTTAAAATCTTCACCAATTACCGAAAAATATCGGTCAGTATCATGATTTTCTACAAATGGTACAAGTTTTTCTGGGTTTTGATATACGAGATCTTGCGAAAGTGTTGTGTATAAGCAATTTACGCCTTCATTCCAACCAAAATTTTCTTTCAAAGCAGTGTTAATTGCTCCTTGAACCTGAAAGTCACAACTCGAAGGAAGGTTGCATTTGAAAGGAATATTCAAATTGTTTTTGGTGAAAAATGATTGACTAATCACTGTATTCACGGCCGATTCTCCAAAAAGCAACATATTTGGGTGTTCGTCAAGAATCGCTTTATTACAACGATTCATAAACTCCATGTCGTTATAGATATAAGTGTCAATTCTCCACGCATCAATATTAAAATATTCGATCGTCCAAAGTGCGTGTTGGATTAAATAAGTTGCCAATAAAGGCTCTTTTTGATTCAAATCTGGTAAAAAAGAAGTAAACCAGCCTTCTTCGGTTACTTTTTTGTCGTATTTCGAGCCGTTCACATCAATCAAAGGTTGGTCTTTGTAAGATGTATTGGTGTATTTATCCCAGTTGTGTAACCAATTTTTTGATGGCAAATCTTTTACTAACCAAGCGTCTTCGCCCACGTGATTGTAAACAGCATCTTGTACGATTTTAATGCCCTTTTTATGAGCTTCGTTGATGAGTTTTTGATAAGCAGCATTTCCGCCAAAACGACGGTCGATTTGATAGTGGTCAGTAAAATGATATCCGTGATACGAGCTACGCATTGTGCCGCCTTCATTACTTTGGTGGGTATTGTTTTCGATAATTGGCGTTAACCAAAGAGCGGTTACACCCAGTTCATTAAAGTAGTCGAGATGCTCAGTGATACCTTGTAAATCTCCACCATGACGCAACCATGGACTGTTTCGGTCGGCTTGTACATCAAACATATCATCGAATTTATCGTTCGATTCATCGCCATTGGCAAAACGATCGGGCATCAATAAATAGACAACATCGGCTTGGGTAACAGCTTGAGGTTTGGCAGTACGAGTGTGTAATTTGTAATTTACGGTAGAAGATTCCGAACCATTAGAGAAAACCAATTGAAGATTGCCAGCTTTCGCTATTTTTGAAATATCCAAATCAATAAAAATGTAATTTGGGTTTTCAACGGTTTGTGTTTTTTTTAGTTTTACGCCATTGTAGGGTTTCAAACTAACTTTTGCAGTACCAATGTTTTTGCCATAAACCAATATTTGCAGGTTAGGATTCTTCATGCCAACCCACCAGTTAGTTGGGTTAATTCGCTGAATATCAGGTTTTTGGGCAAAGCAAATGGTTGCGAGTCCTAATTGTACAAAAACAAGAAGGAGTAAGCGTTTTGTCATTTTCATAAGTGTTAAAGTATTCGTTTCAATGGCAAAATAACACAAACAAACTATTTTTTCATAAAAAAATCCTGTTTAGATTTGAAACTAACTTTAACCTTACATAAAATGAATAGAATAATTGCGATTGTCTTTTTGGCAATAAGCCATTTTGCAGTAGCTCAAAAATCAACAGAAATGACCAAAGAAAAATCTAACTTACCTAAAACTGACAAATTAGTAGTTTACCAAATCTACACCCGTCTTTTCGGAAACCTTAAAACTACCAATAAATTTCATGGCTCAATTGAGGAAAATGGATGCGGGAAATTTAATGATATTAACGATAAAGCTCTACAAGAACTCAAAAAGTTTGGCGTTTCACATGTTTGGTTCACGGGAGTGATTGAGCATGCAACCATGACTGATTATTCAAAGTCGGGTATTCCGCAAGATAATCCATTAGTTGTGAAAGGAATTGCTGGTTCGCCTTATGCTATCAAAGATTATTATGATGTTGACCCCGATTTGGCAGTTGATGTGAAAAATCGAATGAAGGAATTTGAGGCTTTGGTGAAACGTAGCCACACGAATGGTTTGAAAGTAATTATTGATTGCGTGCCGAACCACGTGGCAAGAAGTTATCATTCTGACAAAAGGCCAAAAGGAATAAAAGATTTTGGCGAAGAAGATGATAAAACCAAAACGTTCGACCCAGATAATAATTTCTACTACGTCAAAGACCAAATGTTTGTAGTTCCAAGTGAGGTAAATCCTCCTGTTGTACCAAAAGAGAATTATACCGAAATTCCTGCCAAAGCTACTGGTAATGATGTTTTTTCAGCAAAACCGAGTATCAATGATTGGTTTGAGACAGTAAAACTCAATTATGGCGTAGATTATCTTGATAATCGAAACAAGCATTTTACTCCTATTCCAAGTACTTGGCTAAAAATGCGTGATATTTTAACTTATTGGACAAAAAAAGGAGTTGATGGTTTCAGATGTGATATGGCAGAAATGGTGCCATTTGAATTTTGGGGTTGGGTAATTCCAGAAATCAAGAAAGTGAACCCAGAAGTAATTTTTATTGCTGAAATTTATAATCCGCAGACTTATAAGCAATATCTTTTTGAAGGGAAATTCGACTATTTGTACGATAAAGTGGGGCTTTATGATGCACTTCGCAGATTGATGGAAGGACACGGAAATGCCAATGATATTTCTCGTGTTTGGCAAAACGAATCAGGCGATTTCTCAAACCGTATGCTCCGTTTCTTAGAAAATCATGACGAACAGCGTATTGCTTCAAAATACTTTGCAAATGACCCTTATAAGGCTATTCCTTCGATGGTTGTGAGTGCTGCATTACACACAGGGCCTGTGATGCTTTATTTTGGACAAGAAGTGGGTGTAAAACCAACTGTGGCTGAAGGATTCAGCGGTGAAGATGGTCGAACAACGATGTTCGATTACTGGGGAGTACCTGAGTTTCAGAATTGGGTAAATAATCATCAATACGACGGCGGAAAACTTTCGCAAGAACAAAAATCTCTCCGAAAGATTTATGCCGAAATCTTGAAGTTTACTAATGAAAATGAGGCTGTAAAAGATGGAAAATTCTACGATTTACAATATGTAAACGGCAATGGACAAACCGTAAATTACAATGACCAAAAAATATATAGCTATTTAAGATTTACAGACAATCAAAAATTATTGTTTATTTGCAACTTTGACTTGGAAAAATCATACGACACAGGTGTGTTTATTCCGCAAGGAGCTTGGGAAATGATGAAAATTAATATCAATGAACCTGTGAGTTATTCATTAAAGGAGGTTTTTGAGAAAAGTATGAGTTCAAAGGAGATAAATCAGCAAACAAAATCAATTTCAACCAAAGAAGCAATAAGATTGACGCTACCTACTAATAGTGTAACGATTTTAGAAATTCGATAAACGAAAATATATTCAACTTTAACCTATAACTTATCAAAATGACGTCTAAAAAAAGTAAGCCACTCTTAAGTTTTTGGCAAATCTGGAATATGAGTATTGGATTTATGGGAATCCAAATGGGTTTTGCCCTCCAAAATGCCAATGCCAGTCGTATTCTACAATCTTTCGGGGCTGATGTCGAGCATCTCTCTTGGTTTTGGTTGGTAGCACCTTTTACGGGTATGGTTATTCAACCAATTATTGGTCATTACAGCGATAAAACTTGGACAAAGCTGGGACGCCGAAGACCATTTTTCTTGACAGGTGCAATTTTGGCATCCATTGGTCTGATTCTTATGCCCAATGCCGATATGTTCGTCAGTATTTTGCCAGCTTTGTGGGTTGGTGCAGGTTTTCTGATGATAATGGATGCTTCGTTTAATGTAGCAATGGAGCCATTCAGAGCATTGGTTGCCGATAAATTGAACGCCTCACAACAAACACTCGGTTTTTCGATTCAGACAGTTTTAATCGGAATCGGTGCGGTTGTTGGTTCATGGTTGCCTTATGTATTAACCGAATGGTTTGGCTTTGAAAAAACAGCCGAAGCTGGTCAAATACCTTTCAGTTTGGTGTTATCTTTCATTATTGGTGCAGTTTCGTTACTTTCTTGCATTATTTGGACAATCATAAAAACGCCTGAATATTCACCAAAAGAACAAGCCGAGTTTGAGGGGGAAGAAGAGAATGAAACCGAAAAAGGTAGCTTTTTCGATATTTTCAAAGATTTTGGTAATATGCCAACGACAATGAAACAACTCGGTTTGGTTCAGTTTTTTTCTTGGTTTGGTCTGTTTTCAATGTGGGTTTTTATGACTCCTGCCATTGCTCAACATATTTACGATTTACCTGTAAACGATTCAAGCTCCGAAAAGTATAATGATGCAGGAAACTGGGTTGGAGTCATTTTTGGTGTTTATAATGCTGTTTCGGCAGTTTACGCTTTCTTTTTACCTAAAATGGCTGCAAAATTTGGCCGTAAAAACACACACGCTTATTCCCTGATTATTGGTGGTTTAAGCTTGATTTCAATCTATTTTATAAGTGATTACCACTGGTTAGTTTTACCAATGGTAGGCGTTGGGTTTGCTTGGGCGAGTATTTTGGCAATGCCTTATGCTATTCTGGCAGGTTCAATTCCCGCCAAGAAAATGGGGATTTATATGGGTATTTTCAATTTCTTCATAACTATTCCACAAATTATCAATGGAATTATTGGTGGACCAATCGTCAAGAATATTTATAATAATCAAGCTATTTTTGCGGTAGTCGGAGGAGGCGTCTG
The DNA here is from genome assembly GCF_001649495.1 of Emticicia sp. MM. Lineage (NCBI taxonomy): Bacteria > Pseudomonadati > Bacteroidota > Cytophagia > Cytophagales > Leadbetterellaceae > Emticicia > Emticicia sp. MM. The sequence goes on from NZ_LXHX01000020.1 coordinate 36,261, forward strand.
TTTTCTTTTAGCAGCTCTAAGTGTTAGGTTTGTTGAAGATAAAAATGTATAATATTAAAAATCCACAAAAGCCTTCGTTTTCGATGGCTTTTGTCGCTTAATAGCCTCACTAAGTCTCAACTTCCAAATGGTTTATCTTATAAAAATATGACTTTTGTCAATATTTTTTATAATTGTACTGAACACTTACTAACTTACCTTACTCTATACTATCAACAATGTTTAAAAACCGATTTCTTTATATATTCTTACACATTATTATGTGGATAGGATATACAGCATTACCTTTACTCAATGCTTTTCAAAATGATTCAACAAGAAGCCGAGTAAATCCATATACTAATACAACTTATTGGTTGTATGTTTCAATCACGTCAATTATTTTGTTTTATACAAACTCAGAGGTTTTGTTTCCAAAAATCTACAAAAAACAGCCTATTCGTTACTTTTTAAGTCTGATTGCTGTAATTTTAGTTTTACTTTGGGGCCGTTTTTTTGTGAGAATTACTTTTGTCGGAAACGACATCAACAAAAGCTTGTTTTACGTAAATGCTTTCATTCAGTACTTATATGTCTTTGGAATTAGTGCATCATACTGCTTTTTTTCAGACTATCAAAAACAACAAGAAATTCAACGTGAAAATGAAAATGAACGCTTAAAATCGGAACTATCATTTTTACGTTCTCAGATTTCACCGCATTTTATGTTTAATCTGATGAATAGTTTGGTTTCGCTAAATCGAAAGAAATCAAACTTGGTTGAGCCTGTTTTATTAAAAATGGCAGATTTGTTACGTTACATGCTCTACGAAAAAGATGATAAGCGTATTTCACTCGAAAATGAAGTAAAATATCTATCAAATTACATTGACCTACAAAAAGTAAGATTTGGCGATTATGTAAAGATAGATTTTGATGTGAATTCTTCAGATTCGAGCAAAAGTATAGAGCCTATGTTACTAATTCCATTTGTTGAAAATGCCTTCAAACATGGTGTCGGACTAATTGAGAATCCTTTCATTAAGATAGAATTAGAAACCAATACTGAAGAACTTCGTTTTAAAGTTACCAATAAATTTAGTAGCGATAGCAAAGAAGTGAAAGATGGAGCATCAGGTATTGGCCTGAATAACGTTAAACGTCGATTAGAGTTGCTTTATCCAAATAAGTATATACTCAATGTAAGTGAATCTGAAAATCTTTATACCACTAATCTGAAACTAAATTTCAAATAGATTGCGTTACTAAAGATAAAAAAGTATTATTTTTTATAAATCTTTACTCTTTGGAAGATGTAAATTGCTTTTTTAAGGTTTATAGATTTTTAGAATTCAAAACCTATTATTAATCAAAACGAGCGGTGTCGCTTTTAAAAAATATGCGTTGTATTGCGGTTGATGATGAACCCTTAGCACTTGATTTATTGGAAGATAATATTACTCAAGTGCCTTATCTCGAATTTGTCGGTAGATGTAAGAATGCTTTCGAAGCAATTGAACTCATTCAAAAAGAAAAGGCAGAAAATCGAAATATAGATTTGATTTTTCTGGATATTCAAATGCCTGGTATTACAGGTGTACAGTTTGTGAAGAGTATGGTTTCAAATCCTATGGTAATTTTTATCACTGCCTATGACCAATTTGCACTCGACGGATTTGACTTGAATGTGATTGACTACTTGCTAAAACCTGTTTCTTTTGAGCGTTTTTTAAAGGCTTGTAATCGGGCAAATGAACTGTTTTTATTAAAAGAGAATGCCCAAACGCCAAAGGTTTTACAGGAAGAACACTTTTTTGTAAATGCAGAATATTCGTTAGTAAAAGTAAAGTTTGCTGATATTTTATATATCGAAGGTTTGAAAGATTATATAAAAATTTATATAAGTACACAGCCTCGACCAATCATTACACGTATGACAATGAAGAGTATTGAAGAGAAATTTGCCACAATGCCATTCATGCGAGTACATAAATCATACATTGTTTCTTTGAATAAAATAGAATCAATTAGAAACCTAAAAATTAGTATTGGTACTCATCTAATACCTGTGAGTGAACAGTTTTCTGATGAGTTATTGCGAAGAATAGGCAGTAAATAATGGTAGTCGCAAGAATTGGGCATTTTGTCTCATGTGTGTTGTGGCTTATAAATTATCTATTATTTTCGTGTTATAGATTATTAATCAAGAAAAAAAGCAATAATACTGCTTTTAAAATTAGTAAGTTGTTGGATGTGGAGATTGACTTAATGTGCATTTTAGTTTCGGAGTAATTAACGACTCATAAATAATAGGTTAGTACTTAAAACTCGTGGGCTTTGCATGCGAGTTTTTTTTATGCCAAATTTGTAAGAAAATTAGAATAAACTTTATGACAACTCGACAACTTTTTCTTCAGAATGTTGCTCAAACCTCCGACTTTCCGCTTGCCCTTGAAATCCAGAAAGCAGAAGGTATTTATTTATACAGTGAAACAAGAAAATACATTGATTTAATATCAGGAATTGCCGTTAGTAATGTTGGACACCGACACCCAAAAGTAGTGGAGGCCATTAAAAATCAAGTAGATTGTTACATGCATTTGATGGTTTATGGTGAATATGTGCAAACTCCACAAGTAAATTTGGCGGAAGCAATCTGCAAAACATTGCTTGGCACTGGGTTGAATAATGTCTATTTCACAAATTCTGGTACAGAAGCCGTTGAAGGAGCTATGAAATTGGCCAAACGATTTACCAGAAGAACCAATATTGTTTCTTGTACAAAAGCCTATCATGGCTCAACCCAAGGAGCATTATCGTTGGGAGATGAGCATTTTAAGCGTAATTTTCGCCCGCTCCTTTCTTCAATAGATAAAATTGAAAGAAACAATTTTGCCGATTTAGAAAAAATAACTAATCGCACTGCCGCTGTATTCTTTGAACCAATTGGTGGTGAATCTGGTGTACAGGAGGCAAACTATGAATATTTACAGGCTCTCCGCAAACGCTGTGATGAAGTTGGTGCTTTATTAGTTTTTGATGAGATACAGTCTGGTTTTGGTCGAACTGGAAAGTTTTGGGCGTTTGAATATTTTGATGTTAAGCCTGATATTTTACTTTGTGCCAAAGGCATGGGCGGTGGAATGCCAATTGGTGCATTTATCGCTTCGCACGAAATAATGGGAGTTTTAAAAGATAACCCAATCTTGGGGCATATCACAACTTTTGGTGGACATCCTGTGAGTTGTGCTGCATCATTGGCAACTTTAAATGCAATTTTTGAGGAAAATATGTTATATAACCCCAAAAGTTGTAAGTTTGACTGTATTCAATCAAGTTGTCGTTCGATTGAATGTAATTTGATTGAACAAAAATCTCAGTTATTCAAAAAACTATTGGTTCACGAAAAAATAAAAGAAGTAAGAGGTAAAGGTTTAATGCTGGCTGTAGAATTTGAAAGTTTTGAAGTATTGAAACCAATCATCGACCGAGCCATCGAAAAAGGCGTAATTACAGATTGGTTTTTATACTGTGATAATTCTATGCGAATAGCACCGCCTTTAATCATTACCGAAGAACAGATCAGACTTGCTTGTGAGGTAATTTTGAGTTGTATTGAATGAAGATTTGGTTGAGGATAGCTCGTTGACTTTTTTAGTTAGAGTATTATGATAGTCTGCTAATGATTAACGATTTCAAAAATGATAGAGGCTGGAGTCTTTTGAAAATCTGCAATCTATATCTTGAAATCGTTAATTTTAAATCATACTTGTTTATTTAGCCATGCGTCTCACTTGTTGAATTTGTCCGTTTTGTAGGCGAGCAAAGTACATCCCGCTGTTGAAGTCTCTTGTATCAACAAACACTTCGTGACTACCAGGGTCAAAATCGCCATCAACTGGCACAGCTATAACACGACCAATATTATCGAAAATCTGAATCATTGTATGTCCGCCTTTAGTCTGAAAGGTCAATGTTGTTGAATCTGTAAAAGGGTTCGGATAATTACTGATTAGCTCTTCGCTTGTTCTAATTGGCTCATTAGCAGTAATTTTGCCACAAGCTTGTACTTGTACAAGTGGTAGAGGCTGAAAGTCTTTGAGTAAAACATCATCAACATAAGCTTGGTCGAGACAAAACCATTGAGTAAGAATCGAAGCATAAACTGAACGAAAATCATATTGCATCGTAAGATTATCGTTGGTATTTGGTGAGGCAGCGATATCGGGAGATTTTCCGAGTACAATTGGGTTTACCAAATCGCCAAACATAAACATCGGAGCCGCTGCACCATGGTCAGTTCCACCACTGGCATTCGATTTCACTCGGCGACCAAACTCAGAATATGTTACTCCTAATACTTTTTTCGATACGCCAAGAGCAGTAATATCATCCGAAAAAGCTTTGATCGCATCGCTTACCGTTTTCCAAAGGTTGGCGTGTGTGCCTGTGGTCGTATCACTTGTATTTACTTGGTTGCTGTGCGTATCAAAACCACCAATACTTACATAGTAAACTTTGGTTTTAAGACCGCCTGCAATCAATTGAGCAACAATCTTTAATTGGTTCGCCAAACTTGTATTTGGGTAGGTTGCTTGCTTGGTTACTTTCGCTGCCGCTGCTTTTATTGAATTTGCATAAAGATTAGTCTGATTGGCTACTTCTCGCAAAAACTTTAACTCTTTGCCCGCCAATGTATTTGGAGTTGATTCTACTTTATTTGAGATTAAATTATAAAAACTCGTGGGGTTTGAAATGGCCGTTCCCATAGATTGTACGGGCCCTTGAAGTGCGGTATTTACTACAGAACCAATCTGAATGGCCAAGGGGTCAGGATATTTGGTACTTGGGTATCCAGTCGGATAATTGGGGTTTTCAATGGCCAAATATCTTCCCGCCCAACCATTATTTACAAAAACATTCGAGTCCGAGGCAGAATTCCAAATATCTGTTGCCCTGAAGTGTGAGAAATTAGGGTTTGGATAGCCCGCACTCTGAATCAAGGCTGCTTTGCCTTCCTTAAACATAGTTTGGAAGGAGGTCATTGCAGGATTCAATCCGAGCGTATCTGTCTGAGGAATCAATAGAAGCTTTTCCTTCGGAATAGCAATATTTGTTCTGGCGTTTTGATAAAGACTATACTTATCAATCGGAATAACGGTATTCAAACCATCATTTCCACCCGAAAGTTGAACAACGACCAATACGTTTTCATCACCAATGGCATTTTCATCTACGTTTCCAAAGGCTTTGAAAGAAAGACCATTTAGTAGAGCAGGCATTACAACACCTGCAAAAGTATTTTGTATAAAATCTCTCCGCTTCATAGAATCCCAATAATTTTAAAAGAGTGTTTTGTTTGACAGTTTGTCAACTTAACTGATATTCAGGTAATGCCAAAAGATATTTGAATAGATTTCGGAGTCGAGTTGTTACCATATTCAGTGTATTGGTATCGTTGGGTTTACTAATCATGGCATCCCATAGTTCTGTCCAATAATAATCACTCGATTGCCCACTTAAAAGAATATCTTTCTTGACTTGTTGCACAAGTTCGTCACTAACTGGGATTTTATACAAAATATTCAAAGAATCGCTGATAAGCTTATTTGGGTCGTTAGGTACAGGCATTTTTTTGGCAAAAGCAACCACATCAAGCTGAATGCGTCTACCATTTTTAGTAAAACCTGAATTGATAAAGGTGTCGGTAAATTGGTTGCGTTTTGGGTAGGTATCCGAATTTATCCAAATTTCATAAAACATGGGTTCTTGATAATATGCTGGCCAACCCGCAACATTCGGTGGGTCGCCGATATCTTGTTGCATAATTTGCCCTTGACGAACCATTTCTCCGAATAAATTATAATATTCTTGCAAATAATCTTTTGGAGAAGGAAAGACCACACTAAATTCTCTTATTGTTCCTACAACCAAATCCAGTGGACTTTTTATCATTGCACCATATACGTTTGCATCAAAGAAATGTTGACTTTTAAGTAGTTTTTCAATTACAGGTTTAATCTCGTATTTACTATCTCTAAAGATTTTTGCTAACGGCTCGATGATGTCTTTTTCAACCGCAGGAGTAATGTCATAATATACAAAAAACTGATAAAATTTTCTGCATATAAATTTACTGACTTCCTCGACCGCAAAAATCATAGTAAGCATCTCATCTAATTCTTGAATGCCGGTTGCATTATTTATGCCTTTTATGACAGTATTATTGTAGAAAGACGAGAATTTTTTATCAGTTATATCGTGGTTTGCTACATTAAAATTATACACCATTCGGTCGTTATTAATACCAATACCCGTAAGCACTCTTGCTGCAGCTTTTACATCATCTTCTGTATATTTTGAGCCACTTCCTTTTCCTAATGTAAAAAGCTCCTGCAACTCACGGGCATAATTTTCATCGGGAGCATTTTTAGTATTCAATCGGCCATTCAAATAGCGAAGCATGGCGGGGTCAAGCGTTATCTGCTTTACAAACTCTTTGAAATTCCCCAGTGCATATTTTCGGAGTACTGTATTGTGGAGATAGGCAAACCGAGCATCGTTAAATTCATTGATTTCGGTGGCAAAATGATTGTGCCAAAATAAGACCATTTTTTCATGGATATTTCGCTTCTGATTGGCCATTTGCATCACCCACCAATATTTATATGACGCTCTTCGCCTCGAATTGACTGTTCCATCGCCATAAATCGCTTTTACCCAAGTTTCACCAAATTTGATACCCTGTGGATCTTTATAATCGGCAGTTTCATAAAAATTTAATGGTGGTTCGGGGTCGGGTAGGGATGCCAAAAGCTCATCAATACTCTGCTTTATAGTCTTTTTCTGAAAGTAGGCAATGTCATCAGGGCTTGCACCAAACATTGTACGTTTTAACAAATGACTTATTTGAGTGGTTTTCCATTCACCCTTATACTCGTCAATACTTCCTTGAATAGCTGCTTGAGAGTAATGTTGACTCATAATTTAGATTAGGTTTTTACTATTGACAATACTTATTGAAAAAGGTTTAAATTTCTTCTCCATAAAATAAATTATTTATATAGTCAAGATATGGTTTTAGTATTTGGCAGCCATTTATTACTTCTTTTGCAAAGGTTTTGCCCAATAATTCATCATCAGAATATTTATGGACAAAGAAAAGTTGTTTATACTTCAGTAACTCGATTTCTGGATGGTCGATGGCATAACCTTTGGGCATCTTCTTTACTTTTTCACCGTGAATTTCGTTGAAATAATGCTTAAAAATACCATCTTCGATGATGCTTTTAAGGATATGTGGGCTATAATCAATTTCCTGTCTGAAACTTGCAAGTTGAGAAGATGTTGCAGCCCACATGCCTCCACCCAGAAATGATTCTCCATTAGGTTGAATGTGCAAATAGAAATCGACTTTTCCCGAACTCTTTCCACCTGGGCCAAAACCCGCTGCCAAGTATTTTTTATAAGGAGATTTATCAGCCGAAAACCGAATATCTCGATTGATCCGTAAAATGCAACTTTTAACAGTCGTGTTAAGTAAATTTTCTTGAAACTGAGCAATTCCAGTCAAAATTTCTTGGCATAAATTCTCAAATTCTTCTTTTGTTTGGTCATAATCTTTGCGATTTGCATGAAACCATTCTCGATTATTATTTTGTTCTAAGTTTCTTAAAAATTGGAGTGAATGATGGCTAAGCATTGATATTTTTGTCTATTTTTGTGGAAAATTACATTATTTTTATCATTATTCAGAAATTATGGCAAGAATTTTAACAGGCATACAAGCAAGTGGTGTACCACATCTCGGAAATATTTTAGGAGCAATTTTGCCTGCAATAAAGTTATCTCAAAATCCACAGAACGAATCTTTTTTGTTTATCGCAGATCTGCACTCAATGACCACCATCAAAGATGCAAAGATAATGCAAGAAAATACCCGTGCGGTTGCGGCTGCGTGGTTGGCGTGTGGATTTGATGCCGAAAAGAATTTTTTCTATCGTCAATCTCGTTTGGCTGGTTATCATACTGAATTGATGTGGTATTTGAATTGTCAAACGCCATATCCGATGCTGGCGAATGCTCACTCGTTCAAAGATAAATCAGACAGGCTTTCTGATGTAAACGCTGGACTTTTCACGTATCCAGTTTTGCAAGCGGCCGATATAGTGCTTTATGGAGCTAATTTTGTTCCAGTCGGCAAGGACCAACGCCAACATCTCGAAATGTCGAAAGATATTGCCGCTATTTTTAATCGTACTTATGGAGAAGTTCTGACATTACCTGAACCATTGATTGATGAAACAGTTATGGTGATTCCTGGGACTGATGGCACGAAAATGAGTAAATCTTACAATAATTTTATCAATATTTTCTTGGCTGAAAAACCTTTGTTGAAAGCAATAAAGTCAATAATTTCTGATAGTACGCCACTCGAAGAACCTAAGAATCCTGATACGGATGTAACTTTTAAGTTATTTTCGTTGGTTGCCGAACCCCACGAAATTGAAGATATGCGTCAAAAATATTTAGCAGGCGGCTTCGGCTATGGCCATGCAAAACAGGCTTTATTTGAAGTTTTGTGGAAGAAATTTGAAAAAGAAAGAGAGATTTTTAATTACTACATGGAAAACAATGATGCTTTAGAAGCAAAATTAAAACATGGCGAAGCCAAAGCTCGTGAAATTGCCGAAAAGACAATCAATGATGTAAGAGGTGTTTTAGGTTATTTATAAGATGATTGAAACAATCAAATACGCTGAATATGAGTGGTTTTTGTGGCTTAATAGCTATCATTCTCCATTTTGGGATACTGTTATGTTTTGGGTGACATATCGTTTTACATGGGTGCCACTTTACGTATTCATTATCTACTTTTTGTATAAAAATATCAGACAAGATTTTGTAAGAAGTCTGCTCTTTGTGCTAATTTCGGTAGGGTTAGCAGATAGAATTACGTCAGGATTAATGAAACCCTATTTTCAACGTTTGAGGCCATGCCATGACCCCATGATTCAGCACATTGTGCATGTGGTTGGCAATTGCGGCGGACAATATGGTTTTGCTTCGAGCCATGCTTCCAATTGTTTTGCTTTGGTTGCAGCACTGTTTATTTTGTTCAAAACACATAAAGTTGAAACAAAAATGCTGCTTTTTTTGTCGATTTGGGCAATAATTGTATCATATAGTCGTATTTATGTGGGCGTTCACTTTCCGACCGATATTTTGTTTGGGGGCTTAATCGGGTTCTTAATTGCTTTTACACTCTATCCAATAGTTACACTTTTTAAACATAAAAAATCAATAACCTAATCCTATGAAAAAAACATTGTCAATCATAGCATTCTTACTTGTTTCTGTTTTTTCTTATGCACAAGATATTACACAAGGCACTTGGTATAATGAGGAAAAAACGGGGAAAATACAATTCTACAAGCAGGGAGATAAAATCAATGGCAAAATTGTTTGGATTAAAGAGCCAAACGAGAATGGAAAGCCGAGAGTTGATAAAGAGAACCCCGATGTAAAACTAAGAACTCGACCACTTGTGGGTTTGACAAATCTAAGAAATTTTAAGGTATCGGGAAAAGGGACTTGGGATGATGGTGAAGTTTATGACCCTAATAATGGAAAAACATATTCGTGTAAAATGACATTGGTTAGTCCAACTCAATTAGATATACGTGGTTTTATCGGAATTTCGATAATTGGTCGTACTTCAAAGTTTACAAAAGCCGATTAACACATTTTATATAAAGTTCTTGAAGCGAAGATTTATTTTTGAACAAATAAACCTTCGCTTTTTTGTTGTATGCAATTATCCTTCACTAATTATCGAAAAGCCTTTGGAGCAGTTGAAGTGCTAAATATTAATGATTTAACACTTGAATCTGGCATTTATTGGGTTAAGGGGGAGAATGGTTCTGGGAAAAGTACGCTCTTTAAGTCTATTGCTGGAATTATTGATTTTGAAGGAAATATTGTGCTCAATCAAAGCCTAAATTTGCAAAAACAAACAGTTGAGTTTAGAAAAATGGTCAATTTTGCTGAAGCTGAGCCACTTTTTCCTGAGTTTCTAACTGGCAAAGATTTAATCAATCTTTTTGTGGAAGCCAAAAATGCACCTGATTTTCAAAGTGAAATTTGTTTGAGCGATATGAAAATGCAAACCTACATCAATGAACCAGTAGGAGCGTATTCAAGTGGAATGCTTAAGAAATTATCAATAGTTTTAGCTTTTCTTGGGAAACCCCAATTGATTATGCTGGACGAACCTTTAATCACGCTTGACACCGATTCGCTAAAGATTTTGTATAAATGGATTGAAAAGAAATTTGTGGAAGATGGTGTCAGTTTCTTGATTTCATCGCATCAACCATTGAGTTTTGATAGTGGAATTGCCACGAAAACACTTTTAGTTGAAAATCGAACGCTTAATTTTGCTTAACTCTGATGGCTCTTACACAAATTCTCTACAAAATTTTTGTTAAAGGTTTTTATAAAATTCATTCAGGTCAGTTATTGTTTTTATTTGGAACAATTCTGACTTATCTGTTTTATATTCAGGTACTTAGCGATGACCACATAACTACACAAGAAACTATTTTCTATAACCTGAGTTTTATTTTGACCATCATTAGCTCACCAATTTTGGCGGTTTTGATGATGTTCGTTTTTCTGATTTTTACGCTCAAAGGTTACAACTATATTTCAGCACAAATCTGTTTACCGAGCAACTTTTTTTTGTTTTATAGTGCCAATTCTTTAAGTAAGTCTGAGCAGCTAAAAAGTTGGTTTATTACCCAATTACTCATTTCTTTTCCAATTATTCTCTATATTATTTTTTCAATAATCGTTGGCTTTGTGTATGGTTATTATCTGTTGCCGATGATTTTTCTTTGCTTTGTATTTGGTGTAAGTTTACTTTGTGCTTTATCTTACATACATCTCATAAATACACCCATTAAGGCTTACAATGGTGGTTTATTGCTGAAATTTATAAAAAAATGGAAGAAAAATCTGCTGATGATTACGTTTGTTCAAATTTTTGATAAGCATTTGCTTACTTTTTTGATTAGTAAGTTTTTTGCTGTCTTACTTATATTTGGGTTGACTGAATTATTATCAGATTTTAATCAATCTGCTTTGGGGGCATTTATTACATTGTTTATAGCTTTATCGAATGCAGCCTTGATTTTTGAAATTTATCGTTTCGAACGTCAATATTTAAGTTTTATTTTGAATTTTCCAACCAAACTTTCCACTACATTTTCGCAATGGATTTTAACTATTATCATCTTAGTTTTACCCGAAATAATTGCACTAAAGTTACTTTTCAATTGGGCAGTTTTCTTGAATAGTTTCTTTATTCTTGTTGCTACTTGTTTATTCTTAAAGTCCTTACTATTAATGATTTCTCTGAATATGAAATCATTTTTATACAAGATATTTATTTTACTTTTCGTTGGTATAGTATTGATACAATTCGGACTTAGTCCTATTGTTGGCCTTGCTTATTTGGTGTTGTCAACACTTATTTTCTATAAAAAGTATTATCATCAGATATAAATAAAGCCCCCAATTCTCTCGAAAAGGGGGCTTTTGTATGAATTCTTGAAGAAATTATTTTACTTCTTCAAAGTTTACGTCAGTTACACCTTCATCAGCAGTTGCAGTGCTACCACCTGCTTGTTGGCCACTGTCTGCTCCCGGAGTTGCACCAGCAGCATACATTTCTTGCGAAGCAGCCTGCCATGCCGCATTGATTTTTTCCATTGCAGAATCAATCGCAGCTAAATCTTTCGTGCCATGAGCGGCTCTCAATTCAGTTAGTGCACCTTCAATTGCAGATTTGTTGCCTTCTGAAAGTTTGTCACCATATTCTTTCAACTGTTTTTCAGTTTGGAAAATCATGGTATCAGCCGCATTTACTTTCTCTACTTTTTCTTTTTCAGCTTTGTCGGCTTCTTCGTTTGCTTTTGCTTCATCACGCATTTTTTGGATTTCTGCGTCAGATAAGCCCGAAGATGCTTCAATTCTGATTTTTTGCTCTTTGCCTGTTCCTTTATCTTTAGCCGTAACGTTCAAGATACCGTTAGCATCAACATCAAACATTACTTCTACTTGAGGCACGCCACGTGGTGCTGGTGGAATACCATCTAAGTGGAAGCGTCCGAGAGTACGGTTTTGCGTAGCCATTGGGCGTTCACCTTGCAGGATGTGTAACTCAACCGATGGTTGGTTATCAGCCGCTGTTGAGAATGTTTCAGTTTTTTTGGTTGGAATCGTTGTGTTCGATTCAATCATTTTTGTGAATACACCACCCAAAGTTTCGATACCAAGTGATAATGGAATAACGTCAAGCAATAAAATATCTTTTACTTCACCAGTCAAAACGCCACCTTGAACTGCCGCACCGATAGCAACAGCTTCATCAGGGTTTACATTTTTCGATGGTTTCTTTCCAAAGAATTTCTCAACTTCTTCTTGAACCTTAGGGATACGAGTCGAACCACCAACTAAGATAACTTCATCAATATCACTGATATTCAAGCCTGCATTTTTCATGGCACGCTTACATGGTTCCATTGCACGTTGAATCAAGCTATCGGCCAATTGTTCAAATTTCGCTCTTGACAAGTTTCTTACCAAGTGTTTCGGAATTCCGTTTACAGGGAAGATGTAAGGCAAGTTGATTTCAGTTTGTGCTGAACTCGAAAGTTCGATTTTAGCTCTTTCAGCTGCTTCTTTCAAGCGTTGTAAAGCCATTGCGTCTTGACGGAGGTCAATACCTTCATCTTTTTTAAATTCTTCTGCCAACCATTCGATAATTACTTGGTCAAAGTCATCACCACCGAGGTGAGTATCACCATCAGTTGATTTTACTTCAAATACACCATCGCCCAATTCAAGAATCGAAACGTCGAAAGTACCACCACCTAAGTCAAAGACCGCAACTGTAATATCCTTACCTTGCTTGTCGAGACCATACGCCAAGGCCGCAGCCGTTGGTTCGTTGATGATACGTTTTACATCTAAACCAGCGATTGTACCCGCTTCTTTAGTTGCTTGACGCTCTGCATCGTTAAAGTATGCTGGAACAGTGATAACAGCCTCTGTAATAGTTGTGCCAAGATAGTCTTCGGCAGTTTGCTTCATTTTTTGAAGAATAGATGCCGAAATTTCTTGTGGAGTATATAGTCTATCGCCGATGCGTACACGTGGAGTATTATTTGCTCCTTGTTCAACATCATAAGCAATTGTTTTTAATTCACTTCCAACTTCTGTAAAACGTTTTCCCATAAAACGTTTGATAGAAGAAATCGTATTTTTAGGATTAGTGATAGCTTGACGTTTGGCAGGTGCTCCAATTTTCTTTTCTCCATTCTCTAAAAATGCTACAATCGAAGGGGTCGTACGAGCACCTTCGCTGTTTGCAATAACAACTGGCTCGTTTCCTTCCATCACAGCAACGCACGAGTTTGTTGTTCCTAAGTCAATTCCAATAATTTTTCCCATGTTTTTTGTGTCAGTATTTTTAATCAATTTATTTCAATTATTTATCTCAACAATTGAAATGCCAAGCATAAATTTGGCAGCAAATACTGACAGATTGTCAGAGAATTATTGTGTCAATTTCCTTGATGGTCTTAATTTTGTCTCAATTATTGGTACAACTTCCAAATTGTCAGCAGCTGAAGTTGGAAGACTCGGCGTGCTTGGACAACCAGCAATATTTGCTCTAAATACAGTTCCTGAATCTACAGAAAATCCAGGAAGTAGTGTTACTGATTTGGCAGCATTGTAATTTACTTTCGCACTTGAGGAAATAATATTTGTAGCTGAAATAGTTTGTGAGGCGTTGAAAGTCAGGGATGTGCTTGCACCAGTATAGTTATCTTTATTTTTTACTAAAGAATAGATACTTTTGCAGTCTGGAATAACTTTAACAGTATCTTGGGTGGCTGCACTCGTACAATCGCCAACTTTGCATGTAACGCTGTAAATTGTTGTGTCTGTTGGACTAACTACTAATGGATTTACCGATGAGCCGTTTGACCATGTAACGGTTCCTCCAAAACAACCAAAAGCCAGTAATGAACTTGATTGGCCTTTATTGATGATTTTATTGGAGTTTGATATGATTAAATTTTGTAATGTAACAATTTCTACCAAATTACTTTGGTTTGAAATATTACCTGAATAATCAACTGCTTTTACTACAAATGTATAATAATACAACTGATTGAGTCCAGTTATTTTGAAAGTTGTTATTGGTGCTTCAACACTACCAATTAAAGCTCCATCTTGGTAGATATTATATTTTTCTACCTCCATATTATCGGTAGAAGCATTCCATGAAAGTGTTACACAGTTTTGAGAAAGTAGGCTTTCAACTAATGAAGTAGGTGCGGAGGGAGCTTGGCTATCTACACAATGCAATCGAGCATTTGCCCAGTTGGCATGGTCGGCAAAGTTATTATCGCCAGCATCATTGACTTCGAGTTTGAGTTCATTTACCCCCGCAACATCTAAATTGATTTTTACGATCGAACTATTTTTATTGAGGGTGCCACTTGTATATGTTAATTGATTGTCTTTATAAACCTTAAAAATTACGGTTGCTCCTTGACTTGCGGAGGCAACCTCATCATCAATGCCAATCGAAGAAATAAATCTGCCGAAATTGTTATTTAGCCTGTAAATAATTGTTGAATTTGCATGCGTACCTATGCCTTTTGAAAAACTTGTTCCTCTTATTTTAAGAGTTGTTCCATCACCTGCTCCATTTTCTCCATTACTTTTATCCATTTCTATTGGACCCCAACCATTTGATGTGCTACAAGCCGCTACATCTGATAAATAAGTAACTCCCGAGCAAGTAGTTATACCTACACAACTGCATTGCGAACCAACATTCTGAACTGTCACTGGCTGTGTAAAAGTAATATTTCCTTGAGCATCTGTTACATAGCAACGATACGTACCAGATGAACGGTCAATAAATTGGGAGGTGGCTTCGGTAGCATCTTCATAATCCTCATTTCCAGAATCAATACGTACCCATTTGTATGAATTATAGCCCGATGGAGCTGTAATTCGGAGTTCAGTTGCTGAATGACAACTTACCGATAGTTGAGGAAAAACTTTTGCTGTGATTGGGGTTGCATCATTGAAAAAATCATTGCTTAATGCAGCATCCCATCTGTTAGCCAATTCTATAAGCCCTGCACCGTAAAAGTGAACTTCATCCAAACGATTGGAACCCAAAATATCATCGGTTGAAGGCCCTGGGTAAACCTTATTGCTACT
Organism: Emticicia sp. MM; assembly: GCF_001649495.1. Taxonomy (NCBI): domain Bacteria; kingdom Pseudomonadati; phylum Bacteroidota; class Cytophagia; order Cytophagales; family Leadbetterellaceae; genus Emticicia; species Emticicia sp. MM. Next base: position 51,552 of record NZ_LXHX01000020.1, read on the forward strand.
ATTAACCAATGAATTTTGTGCATTAATAATATTATAGTTTGGGTTTCCTGCACCACCATTTGCATTTTTATTATTGACAGAAGCACGAGAAATGACCCAAGGTATATTACCTAATTCTGAACGAGTTTTATTTATAATATGATTTATATTTGAATAATAATTGGATTCCGAAGTATTTGCATTATTATCAGTTTCACCTTGATGCCATAAAATTGCTCTTACACCAAATATTGAAGCGTAATAATTAATTGTTCTTTCTAATCCAGAATAAGGAACTCCAACCGCATTACAATAACTAAATTGCAATGGGTCAAAAAAGTTTTGTGTTGGTTGACCGTCTGAGCTTTCTTTCCAGTTATATGATGTGGTGTTTGTTGCCCCAGCATTAAAAAAAACTATAGGAACACCTAATTTTGCTGTTAAATTATCACCCAGTTTTCCGTAGCACCAAGGATTGAAACCTGTCTTCGATAAAAAACTTCGAGTACCACCATTGCTAAATATCTGAGTGAAAGAAGGATAATTAGGTGTTTTTTTATCACACTGCTGAATTGAAATATCATACCATGATAATTCGTTGTGGGTTAGTACACGCTCATCGTTAGCTCCAACTTCACTCCAATTACCCTCTCTCCCTTGTGCATTTGATTGGCCAGCAATCAAGAATACCTCACCTACACCAAGTCGATTAATGGTCGCTGTGCCAATAATATTCGTTCCCAATTTTCCTCTAACTTCCACAATATACCAACCCCCAGGAACATTAGCTACATACCCACTAAAAATTCCCCCGTTAATGTTAGTGGTGAAGGTTGTCCAGTCAATAACAACCTGACTATTTGTGGCGTTTATAAAGCGAGCTTCGGCAGAAGAAATATTTGACGTATAGCTTCCCGCTATATAAATATTAGAAGTGTTATTTTGATTTCTTTGGAAGACCGCTTTTTCCATTGGAAATGTTATGCTTATCTGACCAACAGAAACAAACGATAAAAACAATAGAGTGAGTGGAGCTACAAATTTCATGTAGAGGTTATTTATAATAATCAAATGCTAACCCAAATTTACAAAAAAAGCATAGCCAATCGAATATATCAATACCATTATTTATTTAATGGTCAGATATATTCAACTAACTACGCTAATTTAAGGTTGATTATCTTATTTGCCGCCAAATAGGCCTCCGAGAAGGCTTCCTAAGCCACCGCCACCTTGTTGTTTTTGGCCGCCCATCGCACTTCCTGCGATATTCATTAAATCATTCATATCTAATTTGCCATCAGCCAAAGCACCTGCTCCTTGACTAAGTAGGCTTCCGAAATCAATACCGTTTGTTTTTCCACCTGTAATAGACCCCATCAAACCACCCATGTCAATAGAATCATCATTTGGGTCGTTTGTTTTGTTAATAAGCCCTTCTAATACAGATGGCAACATACTTCCAACTACTCCGGCAGCAGCCGAATTTGACAATCCGAATTTTTCCATAAGGTTGCCAACTACACTTTGTGCAATGCTTCCAACAATTGGATTCGACATTAAGTTGCCACCGTTACCAGCACTTCCGCCAAGTAAGCCGATTAAGCTTCCAAGACCACCTTGTGAACTTGCTTGATTTGAAAGCCCTCCCATAAGACCTTGCATTACTTCGCCCATAACACCTTCATTATGTTCATTTGGAACTTCTGGGTTTTGAACGACAGCACCTTGACCCGCTTGTTGAATAAGACCTTGCAATACTTCTAACATTTTTTTTAGATTTAATGGTTTTTAATTGGCACAATATTACTATTTTACTTACATTTTTTTCCAAATATATTGGAATTATTTTCGGATATTTGACACACAAACCATCGAAAGGTAACGAAAAGTACAAAAGAAATTTTACTAACCAAAAAAAGTGAGCGAAATCAACCAAAATTCAGAAAAAACACTTGTCGAAATTTTGACGGAAGGTGTCAATGGTCTATTATATCCGAGCGAATCAGATGAAAAAATAAAAGTAATTGATTGGCAAGCCGACAATCCTGCTCCTTTTGATACAATTCTTTTCAGAAAATATATTGGTGTGACACCAGCAGTAAGAGTAGAGGTTTTACCTTGGGAAAGATTTTTCGAGTCAATAATCACTGAAAAAGAATGGTGGACTGATTTTGAAAAAGAAAGAGCAGCTAAATTTTTGAAAATTAAAGATTTAGTTACGGAAAACCTCACCAATATAGAATATTTACGAGCTGGAAACAGAGTAGAATTTGAAGCCTACTTAATTGGACAAGATAATGAAGGAAAATGGAAAGGTTTAAAAACTTTGATAATTGAAACTTAGGCCTTTCATGCTGAGTCATAAAAAAAGCATCAAGTTTACCTTGATGCTTTTTACATTATAGACTAACCTTTATTTCCTTTAGGAATTAGGGGTTATTTCACTTTGTCAACAACTGCTTTGAACGCATCGTAATGGTTCATTGCTAAGTCGGCCAATACTTTTCTGTTAAGTTCGATGCCTGCCTTTGCGAGTTTGTCAATCAAAACAGAGTATGACATTCCGAGAGGACGCACACCAGCGTTGATACGAACAATCCACAAACGACGATAACTTCTTTTCTTTTGTTTACGACCTGAATAGGCATAAACTAAACCTTTTTCAACGGCGTTTTTCGCAACCGTCCAAACATTTTTTCTACGTCCGTAATAACCTTTGGCTAATTTTAGGACTTTTTTACGTCTCGCTCTTGACGCTACGTGATTGACACTTCTTGGCATTTTTTTGTTTTTTAGTTTTTTGACGTTGGCGGCTCAATTAATTAAGAATGTAGAATTAAGAATGTAGAATGATAATCTAAACTCAGAACTCAAAACTCAAAACTCAGAACTCTTTCGTTGCCATTTGTCGGGTGAAACATTTGCGGTATGTCGATTTTCGACTCTTCGCATTAACCATGTAATTGAAAGGTGATTTTGAATAATGACATAGAAAATTAATTCGTCAATCGTCATTTAAAAACTCGTCATTCGTATTACATACATAATAATCCTTCGATACGGTCTGTATCTGCGGCACTTACAAGCGTTGCAGAAACCAAGTTTCTTTTACGTTTGTTAGATTTTTTTGTTAGGATGTGGCTATGGAAAGCGTGTTTACGCTTAATCTTACCTGTTCCTGTAATTTTGAAGCGTTTTTTCGCTCCAGAATTGGTTTTTTGCTTTGGCATCGCTAAAACATTAAGTATTGAACAAAAAGTAAATTGGGGTGCAAAGATACGATTTGATATTGAGTTTTCAAATTTTTTTGAAAATGTTTTCAATTATAAACTTGACTATCAGTGATTTAATTTTAATCAAACAAATTTCTCACAAAAAACTCACACTTTTTGACTAAATTTATGGTTGAAACAAGTAGCAAAATTTTCAAATTGTGAATTAACCGATACACAATTCTTAAAATTATACTTCATTGATAACAACAATAAAATGCAATTTTCTCATCTACATAATCATACCCAGTTTTCTTTGCTTGACGGTGCTTCTGACATCAAAAAATTATTCAAAAAAGCCCAAGCTGATAATATGCCCGCCATGGCAATTACAGACCACGGAAATATGTTCGGGGTTTTTGATTTTGTGGCTACAGCTGGTAAATTCGGCGTAAAACCAATTGTTGGCTGTGAGTTTTATGTAGTAGAAGACCACCATCGAAAGCAATTTACGAAAGAAGTAAAAGATAAGCGTTTTCACCAACTTCTACTTGCTAAAAATGCTCAGGGCTATAAAAATCTCGTAAAACTCTGTTCATTGGGCTACATTGAAGGGCTTTATGGGAAATATCCACGTATTACCAAAGCCATGATTGAGCAGTATAAAGAAGGTTTAATTGCTACTACTTGCTGTATCGGTGCATCAGTACCACAAATGATTCTGAAGAAAGGAGAAGAAGAAGGTGAAAAAGAGTTTCAATGGTGGCTGGATAGATTTGGTGAAGATTATTATGTAGAACTTCAACGCCACGATATTCCTGAGCAAATCAAGGCTAACGAGGTTTTGGTAAAATTTGCTAAGAAATATGGTGTAAAAGTAATTGCCTCAAACGATAGTCATTACGTTGACCAGCAAGATTGGGTGGCTCATGATATTTTGCTGTGTGTAAATACCAACGAAAAATTTTCAACACCTTCGGCCAAAGATTTTAATGATGATGAGGGCTCATCGAAAGATACTCGTTTTGCTTTCTACAACGACCAATTTTATTTCAAGACTACGCAAGAAATGACCACGTTGTTTAGCGATATGCCTGAGGCTATTGATAATACAAACGAAATTGTTTCTAAGGTCGAAACTCTGAAGTTGAAGCGTGACATCATGCTACCTAACTTCCCGATTCCTGATGAATTTAAAATTCATGCCGATGATGTATTGAATCAATGGGAATATTTGAAGCATTTAACTTATGAAGGAGCGAGAAAACGTTATAGCGAAATTGGTGTAGAAGTGCAAGAACGTCTTGATTTTGAGCTTTTTACCATCAAATCAATGGGTTTTGCAGGTTACTTTCTCATAGTTTCTGACTTTATAAAGGCTGGCCGAGACATGGGCGTAATGATTGGGCCAGGTCGTGGCTCAGCGGCTGGTTCGGCAGTAGCATATTGTATCGGCATTACTAATATTGACCCGATTAAGTACCAACTACTTTTTGAGCGTTTCTTGAATCCTGACCGTAAATCAATGCCCGATATTGATACTGATTTCGATGACGAAGGGCGTCAAAAGGTAATTGATTATGTGGTGCAAAAATATACCAAAAACCAAGTTGCTCAAATCATTACCTACGGTACGATGGCTACCAAATCAGCTATCAAAGATGTAGCTCGTGTAATGGAATTGCCATTGGCTGATGCCAATTATATCGTAAAACTCGTACCAGATAAACCCGCTTATGGCATTGATTTCGAGAAAATGGTCAATTATCCACTCGAAGGAAAAGGTAGTTTGGTCGAAGTTGGTATTCAGCCCGATGAGATTGAAAATGTGAAAAAGTTCAGAGCCATGTATAATGGTAATGACCTCACGGGTAAGGTTTTACAGCAAGCTCATAGGCTCGAAGGAACGGTAAGAAATACGGGTATCCACGCAGCGGGTATTATCATTGCTCCCGAAGATTTATTCAATATTTTACCAGTTTCAACATCAAAAGAAACCGAATTATTGATTACACAATACGAAGGGAAAATCATTGAAGATGCGGGGGTAATTAAGATGGACTTCTTAGGTCTGCGAAACTTGACAATTATCAAAGATTGTCTCAGAATGATTAAAGAAAATCATGATGTGACGATTGATATTGATAATATTCCGCTCGATGATAAGCTGACGTATGAGCTTTTTCAACGAGGCGAAACCAACGCAGTTTTCCAGTTTGAATCTGATGGTATGAAGAAATACATGAAGGAACTCAAACCTGATAGGCTTGATGACTTGATTGCGATGAATGCCTTGTATAGACCTGGGCCGATTGCCTATATTCCTAACTTTATCAACCGTAAACACGGTAGGGAAGAGGTAAAGTATGATTTGGCCGATATGGAAGAGTTTTTGGGAGAAACCTATGGAATTACGGTGTATCAGGAACAGGTAATGCTTTTATCGCAAAAATTGGCAGGTTTCTCGAAAGGTGATGCCGATGTTTTGCGTAAAGCTATGGGTAAAAAAGACCGTGCAACACTCGATAAACTTAAACCAAAGTTTATGGACGGTGCAATGGCCAAAGGACACGATGGAAAAACACTTGAAAAAGTGTGGACTGACTGGGAAGCGTTTGCCTCTTATGCCTTCAATAAATCGCACTCGACTTGTTATGCGTTTGTTGCCTATCAAACTGCTTATTTGAAGGCTCATTATACCTCCGAATACATGGCGGCCGTTATGACTTCCCAATTAGGAAATATTGATAAAATTACATTTTTCATGGAAGAATGTAAGGCTCTGGGTTTGAATGTACTTGGGCCTGATGTCAATGAATCTCAAAAACAATTTAGTGTCAATAAACAAGGTGATATTCGTTTCGGAATGGGGGGAATCAAAGGCTCGGGTGATGCGGCTGTTGATGCCATTATTGAGGAGCGAAAGAAAGGGCATTTCACTGATATTTTTGATTTCATTACTCGTGTAAACTTACGCACTGTAAACAAGAAAACGCTCGAATCATTTGCCTATGCTGGTGCTTTTGATTGTTTTACTGATTTGCATAGAGGGCAATTTTTTGATGAAACAGATGGTACTACTTTGATTGAGAAAATCATCAAGTACGCTAATAAATACCATGAAAATAAAGATGCGGGTCAAAATTCGCTCTTTGGAGGCATGGGAGGGGCATTTGATATTGCCAAACCAAAAATTCCAGAATGCGAAAAATGGGGCGATATTCAGAAATTGAAATTTGAAAAAGAAGTTGTTGGATTTTATATTTCGGGGCATCCACTTGATGAGTTTAGACTCGAAATGCGTCGTTGTGTGCCGCTTGACCAAGTTTTTGACCCATTGAATGCCAATAAAGAATTTGCCATTGGTGGGGTAGTTACAAGTGTGATGCACAAGACTTCCAAAAATGGAAATCCATTCGGAATTATGAAAATAGAAGATTATAATTCAAGTATGGAAATGATGTTTTTTGGGCAAGACTTTGTCAATTTTTCAAAATATATGCAGGTTGGTTTGTTTCTGTTCATTCGTGGAAAAATACAAACCAAATGGGGGCGTGAAGGCGATTTTGAGTTCAAGCCACTCGGCATGGAATTATTGAGTGAAATCAGAAATAAATTATTCAAAGAAGTAAAAATTTCGTTGGGTTTACAGTTTGTAAATGCTCAGTTGATCGAGCAAATTCAAAAAACTACTTCTCGTTATCCAGGTAATTTTGACTTTAAAATGTCTGTGTATGATTCTGATGAAAAAATGGATGTAATGCTGCTTTCTCGTAAGCAAAAAGTAGCTTCAACTAACGATTTTGTAAAAGAATTGAAAGAATTAGTTGGTGAAGAGAATGTTGTTTTAGCGTGACGGAACTTTTATTAAATACAGTTTTGTTATCTAAGCAATAAAACAAATTATAAATAATAATTTATTTCCGAAGAGGAATTTACAGAAATGGCAGGTAAAGCAATTGAAATTACAGATGCAAGTTTTGCAGAACTAATCAACTCAGAAACACCAGTATTAGTTGACTTTTGGGCAGAATGGTGTGGACCATGTAAAATGATAGGGCCAGTTGTTGAGGAAATCGCTGGTGAATATGAAGGAAAAGCAATTGTTGGCAAGATGGATGTTGATGCGAACTCGAACGTTCCAGCAAGTTTTGGCATTCGTTCAATTCCTACTTTGATGATTTTTAAAGGTGGAGTAATGGTTGATAAAATCGTTGGTGCAGTGCCGAAGCACATCCTTACTTCAAAATTAGAAGCTCACGTGTAAGATACTCTTATTATAGATTTAAGCCTCTGTTTTCATAAACAGAGGCTTTTTTGTTGGTGAATATTTATTAAGACTAAAAAATTATATAAAGTTTTTGATTAACTCTTGAGCTAATTCAGGAACACCAACAGTAGCTGTTTCAGTAATAAAAGTCAAATTTTGATAGAGGTTAGAAACCTCGGGCATATTGGGGTCAATTATATATTTTGGAGCATCGTCGGATACGTAGCCTATCAATCCAGCAGCAGGATAAACTTGCATCGAAGTGCCAATTATTATAAAAATATTAGCATTAAGACACAAATCAGCGGCTGGCTCAATCATTGGCACCATTTCACCAAACCAAACTATATGTGGACGAAGCTGTCCACCATCTTCCGCTAAATCTCCGATTTCGATTGCTTTCGCTCCAATATCGTAAATTAGGTTTTCGTTTTTTACACTTCTAACTTTTGAAAGTTCACCATGAAGATGCAAAACATTTGTCGAACCCGCTTTTTCGTGCAGGCTGTCAACGTTTTGTGTGATAATTCGTACGTCAAAGTATTTTTCTAATTCAGCCAGTGCTAAATGTCCAGCATTTGGTTTTGCTTCAGCGGCCTTTGCACGGCGTTCGTTGTAAAATTGCAGAACCAACTTTGGGTTTTTACGCCAGCCTTCGGGTGTTGCTACTTCTTCGATACTATGATTTTCCCACAAACCTCCCGCATCACGAAATGTCATGATACCACTTTCAGCACTGATGCCTGCACCTGTCAAAACTACAAGTTTCTTTTTCATTTCTCTTTTGAGTTTGGATGATACAAAAATGACACAACTGATTATTAATTCTAATAAGTTGTGCCATTTATTATTAACCATTCAACATTTATTAGCAACGATTGTTCGACTATCCATTCGCCAGTTTCAAGCAATCTTCCAACGTCAATGTTGCAGGGTCAGTTCCTTTCGGAATTTTTACATTGCGTTTACCTGCTTTGATGTATGGCCCATATTGCCCATTAAGTACTTGAATGGTTTTATTTTCTTCAAATTCCTTAATTATTTTATTGCTTTCTGCTGCTTTCTTAGCTTTTATAATTTCAATTGCCCCTTCAACCGTAAGCGTCGATGGATCAGTTTTCTTATCAATATTATAGTATTTATCGCCGTGTTTTACATAAGGACCGAATCTCCCTTTGCCAATATTTACTGCCAAGCCTTCATAAATACCTAAATCTTTAGGCTGAGACAAATCATTACTATTACGCTGAATCGTCATTAACTCAATTGCTCTCGCTTGGTCAATTAGATAAGGGTCTTCAGATTTGTCAATATTATAAAATTTGTCGTTATGTTTGATATACGGCCCAAACTTACCGATTGAAACAATAATTGGTAAGTCTTCAAAGAAACCGACCTCTCTCGGTAGTTTCGGTAAATCAAATAATGCCAAACCTTCTTCAAGTGTGATTGTATCAATCAACTGTCCTTTTTGCAGACTTACGAAAGTTGGTTTTTCATCATCATCTTTTTCACCAATTTGTACATAAGGGCCAAATTTTCCGATTTTTACCGAAACTTTCTTACCAGATTTTGGATCGATGCCAAGTTCACGAGTTCCGGCTGTTGATTTTACATCCGATGCTTGCTCAATTTTACTGTGAAAGTCTTTATAGAAGTTTGAAATAATATTTTGCCATTCAGCTTTGCCATCGGCAATTGTATCGAAGCTTTTTTCAACATTTGCCGTGAAATTATAGTCGATTACAGCATCAAAATTATCAACCAAAAAGTCGTTGACAACCATTCCGACATTAGTCGGGAAAAGTTTAGCTTTTTCGGTTCCGTAGTTTTCTTTGCCTACTCTTTCCGAAATCGCATTTTCTTTGAGTGTCAACTCTTTAAATTCTCTTTCTTTACCCGCTCGGTCTTCTTTTACTACATAATTTCGTTTGATAATCGTCGAAATTGTAGGGGCATAAGTTGACGGACGGCCAATGCCCATTTCCTCAAGTTTCTTTACTAAACTTGCTTCAGTATATCGAGCGGGTGGTTTTGAAAAACGTTGAGTAGCTTTCATAATCGCCAAATCTAACATCTGACCGATATTTAATGGGGGTAACATTCCCTTATTCTCTTCGTCTTCATCATCGTTCGATTCGAGATATACTTTCAAGAAACCGTCGAATTTAATTACTTCGCCCGTTGCTACAAGTTCTTCGCTGGTTGTAGATATACCGATAGTTGCGATTGTACGTTCAAGTTCAGCATCAGCCATTTGGGACGCAATCGAGCGTTTCCATATCAAATCGTACAAACGTTGCTCATTTCTATCACCGTCCACTTTTTCAGTACCAAAATCGGTCGGACGAATGGCTTCGTGGGCTTCTTGTGCCGACTCACTCTTGGTTTTATATTTACGAGTTTTGACATATTTTTCGCCATAAGCATTTTCTATCTGCGTTTTTGCTTTCTCAATGGCCTCATCCGAAAGATTAGTCGAGTCCGTACGCATATATGAAATCTTACCTGCTTCGTAAAGCTTCTGTGCCACTGTCATGGTCTGCAAAACTGAGAAGCCTAATTTACGAGAGGCTTCTTGCTGCAAGGTTGAAGTTGTAAACGGAGCAGCAGGCGATTTTTTAGCAGGTTTTACTTCAAGATTTTTGATTGTAAAGATTGCACCTACACATTTTTCGAGAAATGCTTTTGCATCGGCCTCTTTTTCAAAGTTTTTGCCAAGTTCGGCATTTAGAACTTTGCCTTTTTCTACAATAAATTGTGCAACAACTTTAAATGATGATTTTGAATCGTGGGCATCAATTTCACGTTCACGGTCAACGATTACTCTTACAGCTACCGATTGAACACGCCCAGCCGAAAGATTGGTACGTTCGCCAGTACGAATCTTTTGCCATAAAACTGGCGATAATTCAAATCCTACGAGTCTATCCAATACACGACGTGCTTGTTGTGCATTTACCAAATCCATATTTATTGTACGTGGATTTTGAATAGCAGTGGTGATAGCTTTCTTAGTGATCTCTCTGAAAACAATTCTTGGAGTTGCATCTGTCAAGCCCAATGCTTCTTTCAAATGCCAAGAAATGGCTTCTCCTTCTCGGTCATCATCGGTTGCGAGCCAGACTGTTTCCGATTCTTTAGCCAATTTTTTTAACTCACTTATCACCTTTGTTTTATCAGATGATACTATATAATTAGGTAAAAACTGATTTTTTACATCAATTCCTAATTCTTTATCAGGTAAATCTCTTACATGACCAAAACTTGACTTAACGGTGAAATCTTTGCCAAGATAACCCTCAATGGTCTTGGCTTTGGCAGGGGACTCAACTATAACTAAATTTTTCGACATCTATCCTGATTTTGATAATTTTGGCTCAAATATAAGCCTTGATTGATAAAACAACTATTTTCTGTGAAAAATTGCCAAAAAAATATCTTTTTTAATTGTTAAAACTATCATCCAGATTACACAAAACTTTGTCTAAAAAGCAAAAAAAAGGTTTGTTGCATTAGATTTTGATTAAAATTGAGCTTTTTTTGATATATTTTTAAGATAATCGTCGTCAAAGGTTGTATTTGCATTGCTTCTATTCTATTTTTGCAAGAAATCATTCCTGTAATTAATCATAGTTTTGTACTTTTGTTCAACTCATAATTACATCGAATTTCGGTAACTATAAAATCTTAAATTATTTTAACTAATGGCAGTTTTTGACTTAGATATGATTAAGAGCGTTTACGCTCGAATGCCAGAAAGAGTAGCCGCTGCTCGTAAGGCAGTTGGAAGACCACTTACTTTGGCCGAAAAAATTCTTTATTCGCACTTGTGCGAAGGTGAAGCTACTAATGCTTATGGCAGAGGTGTTGACTATGTTGACTTCGCCCCTGACCGTGTTGCTATGCAAGACGCAACAGCTCAAATGGCTTTATTGCAATTTATGTCGGCTGGTCGCCCGAAAGTGGCTGTCCCCTCAACTGTTCACTGCGACCACTTGATTCAAGCGAAAGTTGGTGCAACTGACGATTTAAAAATTGCTACCGAAAAAAATAAAGAAGTTTATGATTTCTTGGCTTCTGTTTCAAATAAATATGGTATTGGCTTCTGGAAAGCAGGTGCTGGTATTATCCACCAAGTTGTTATCGAAAATTACGCTTTCCCAGGAGGTATGATGATTGGTACTGACTCACACACACCAAATGCGGGTGGTTTGGGTATGGTAGCGATTGGTGTTGGTGGAGCCGATGCTTGCGACGTAATGGCAGGCTTGCCTTGGGAATTGAAAATGCCAAAATTAATTGGTGTAAAATTGAGTGGCAAACTAAAAGGATGGGCTTCTGCAAAAGACGTTATCTTGGAAGTTGCAGGTCAGTTAACAGTAAAAGGTGGTACTGGGGCAATCGTTGAATATATTGGTAAGGGTGCTGATAGCTTATCGGCAACTGGTAAAGGTACAATCTGTAATATGGGTGCTGAAATTGGTGCTACAACATCCGTTTTCGGTTATGATAAAAAGATGGCTGCTTATTTGAAGGCTACTGGCCGTGCAAGAGTTGCTTCTTTGGCAAATGGTATCAAAGATTTGTTACGCCCCGACCAAGAGTGTATTGATAATCCTGAAGCATATTATGACCAAGTTATTGAAATCAATCTTTCAAGACTTGAGCCAAGAATCAACGGACCATTCACGCCAGATTTAGCTTGGCCATTGTCTAAGTTTGCAAAAGCAGTTATCAAAAATAAATGGCCACAAAAATTAGATGTGGGTTTAATAGGCTCGTGTACAAACTCTTCGTATGAAGATATGACACGTGCTGCTTCGATAGCTTCACAAGCAGCTGCTAAAAACGTAAAAGCAAAAGCAGAATTTACAATCACTCCAGGTTCTGAATTAGTGCGTTTTACAGCAGAACGTGATGGTATCCTTGCTAAATTTGATGCAATTGGTGGTGTAGTTCTTGCTAACGCTTGTGGACCATGTATTGGTCAATGGGCAAGACACGGAGCTGAAAAAGGTGAAAGAAATTCAATCATCACTTCATTCAACCGTAATTTTGCAAAACGTGCCGATGGAAATCCAAATACGCACGCATTTGTGGCTTCGCCAGAAATCGTAACGGCATTTGCTATCGCTGGTGATTTGACTTTCAACCCTGCAAAAGATACATTGACTAATGAAAATGGCGAGCAAGTAAAACTCGAAAATCCGTTTGGTGTAGAATTGCCTCCAATGGGCTTTGATGTAAAAGATGCAGGATACCAAAAACCTAAGAAAGATGGTAGCAAAGTAAAAGTTGCGGTAAGTCCAAAATCTGATCGTTTGCAATTACTTGAGCCGTTCAAAGCTTGGGAAGGAACAGACCTTTCTGGTTTAAAATTATTGATTAAAGCCAAAGGAAAATGTACAACTGACCATATTTCAATGGCTGGACCATGGTTAAAATACCGTGGACACCTTGATAATATCTCAAATAACCTTTTGATTGGTGCGATCAACTTTGTGAATGATAAAGCAAACACAGTTAAAAATCAATTGACAGGTGTTTATGGCGAAGTTCCAGCCGTACAACGTGCATATAAAGCCGCTGGCGTAGGTACAATCGTAGTAGGTGACGAAAATTATGGTGAAGGTTCATCACGTGAACACGCCGCTATGGAGCCTCGTCACTTAGGCGTCCGTGCTATCATTGTTCGTTCGTTTGCTCGTATCCACGAAACAAACTTGAAAAAACAAGGTATGTTGGCTTTGACATTTGCAAATCCTGCGGATTATGATAAAATTAAAGAAGATGATACTTTTGCTATCACTGGTTTAACTACTTTTGCTGAAGGTGTGCCTTTGACATTGGTAATTACGCACAAAGATGGTTCTTCAGAAGAAATCAAATTGAATCATACTTATAACGACAGCCAAATTGGCTGGTTTAAGGCAGGTTCGGCACTTAATCTGATTGCTGCTGAGGCAAATAAGTAATATTGGTGTTTTTGAGGGAATAATTCCCTGTACGGAATGCCTCGCAAGAAATTGTGAGGCATTTTTTGTATTTATTGTTTATATTGAGTTAATTACAGCCTTAACTAATCACTTAAAAATACCTATTATCCGATGAAAAACTTTCAAATTATTACTGCTTTTTTTATTGTTTTTATGCTATTGCTTACTTCAAATCAGAGTAATTCCGCCTTACTTAAGAATGTTAGCCAAACATGGATTGATGACGGCATCAATGAGTTTGGTATATTGAAAGAAGTGGAAGATTCGGGCTATCCGCTGGCTACTTTACACATTGAGTTTCCCGAACGTAAATTCTCTGAATATTTTACGATAAATCTTGAAGAAGTAAAAAGTGTAAATATGGGGATTTTGCAGAAGTGGAAAGGAAAATATGTGGCTTTTACTTATAACAGCGATTTGACAAATGCCTTAGTCGATGTACAAATTAACGGAAAATCAGCGATAAATACTGAACCTGTGGAGTTTAGTGAAAATGTGCAGAAGGTAGTTGGCATATTGAAAGGGGCAGGAAAAGTAACCGAGAGCGATTTGCCAAGCACGATTTCGATTACAACTGCAAATAATCAAAAACTATTATTTGATTATTATATCACACCAGAAATGGTTAAAATTAATGGTCGTAAAGTAGTAGCTTATTACGAAGAAGTTGTATCGAATACGATAACTAAGATTAAGGTTAGTAAATAATATAGTCTTTAAGATGAAAACGTCGGCAAGACTCAAAGCCTTGCCGACGTTAAAAATACACCATTTCATAATTTATGTTACAGAAGAATACACACAAATTTTTAATTTTCATCCTTTTATTGTTCTATTTTTCCAGCAATGCCTCTGATTCTTTGAAAATAAAGAAAGTAGATTATACAGATGGTAATAGATTATTCCGAACTACATATTATAATCGTTCAGGGAATATCACTAACGACTTCTTTTTCGATTATTTTGAATATGAATCGGGTAGAACTTTAAATGGGTGTGATATATATAAATATAAAAGCAATAAAAAAGTAGCTTTCACAAAGTACTTCTTCAAAATGGAAGAAAATAATATATTTTTTTACGATGGACCCTTGATTGGTTATCGTTGGAGTTATGAATTTGACACTTTAGGCAAAATTACCGAGCAAAATGGCGAAGTTATTTATTTATCTGATAGTTTCTTTAAAAGAACAAGTCCACTTGACTCGTTAGAGCATTTCCCTATAAATACAGAATTACGTTTTCAGTCCAGAAAATTTTATGATTCTTTAGGTAATTTGATTGAGGAAAAGTATATCGATAACCCTAAGATTATTCATAAGAACCTTTTTAAATATGACAGTCTGAATCGTCGAATTGAGAAACTAATGATAGATGATAAAGAAAGGTTGAAAATAACATATACTTATTTCAAAGATTACTTGAATGTTGAAACGTATGTTTACCATAAAAAAAATCTAACTGCCCATTATATTTCGAAATACTTTGAAAATGAACAAAAGCAAGAAATAAGGATAGAGAAGTATCAAATTAAAGGAAAGAAATTAAGTAATAAGGATATCCCACAGAAGGTTTTTATACAGGATAAAAAGTATCAAGATAATCGACTCGTTAAAATAGAACACTCTGATTACATTACTAATATGACTTATACTTATGACCTTAAATATGAGTTTTATGACTAATCAAAGGGGTAATTTCAAATTTTGAAATTGCCCCTTTGATTCTATTTCAGATCCAAAACCACATCCTTAATTAATTTTCTATCATAAGTATAAGTAATATGAACTAAACCATCAGATGATTGAATAATGGCTGGATAACTAAACTCTCCTTTTGTTTGATTTTCGAGTGTATAAATATCTGTCCAGTTGATGCCATCTTTTGAATGCCCTAATTTCAAAATATTTCTGCCATTTGACCATTCTTTACCCGATGGAAGTGGGTTATAAACCAATAAAAATGAACCATCTTTTAGCGTAACTGCATCAATTCCAGAATTGGGGTTTGGTAAATTGATAGGAGAGAGTTCTCCCCAAGTTTTTCCATTATCGGCAGACCACGACTGAATGATTTTATTTTGACGACTACGTAAAAGCATTTGTAAACGGCCATCTTTATGAATCAAAACCGAAGGCTGAATAACTCCATAGTCTCCACACTCAATTGGAATTTTTCTCCAATTTTCTCCGTTAGCATCTGAAATTTCTACGTGCGTATGCCAAATTTTGCTATCCACACTTTCGGTACTCGAAGGGTGTAAAATGTCTCCATTTGTTAACTGAATACTTTTATTTTTGATTGGTCCAAGAATATCATTTGGAAGACGAGTAGCTGCCGACCACGTTTTTCCATCATCGCTTGAGCTTTTCATCATTCCCCACCATTCTCTTGGATTGATGCCAACTTTGTAGAATAAAAAGAGTTTTCCCGCAGGATTTTTAAACAAAACTGGATTCCAACAAGCATATTGTTTGCCTTCATAGATTCCATCGGCAACTTTAACCGGTTTTTCCCAAACATTGTTGGTAGAGGTGGCTACCCAAATACAAACTTTGGGGTGGTTTTCGTGTAAACCAGCAAACCAAGCAGCCATAAATTTACCCTTTGAAAGCTCAACGATTGTTGAAGCATGGCAAGAGATTTCATCTGGTTTGGAGTCAATGAATTGTTCTTTTACAAGTTTAACTTGAGCGAAACTCGCAAAACTTAGAAAAAATGCTACGACAGTGAATGTTTTTTTCATGTTAAATCTCAAATTTTAATGCTAAGGCTGGATAGGATTTGTATTTTTCCAATAATTCTTTGGGTAAATATACAAAAGTTTTGTTGCCTTTTTTCTCCCATTTGAGATTTTGATTTTCACTCAATAAAACAATTTTACTACCTGTTTTTGGGCTATTATTTGTCCATGAAATAACTGGACTTGCCGATTGGTTTTCAGCAATAGGAATCAGTGCAAAATGCGTATTTTTATCACCTTTTGTAAAAAATATATCTTTATCTTTAAAGATATCAGCTGCACGAGTTTTATAAATGGCCTCACCATTGGCATCAAGCCATTTTCCAATTTCTGCAAGCCTCTGAACTTGAACATCTAAAAGTGTTCCTTCGGCAGTTGGTCCAACACCAAGCAGTAAGCTTCCTCCTTTTGCTACAACTTCAATCAATGTATGAATAACTTTCGTAGCAGATTTAAAATTATCGTTCGGCACGTATCCCCAAGCACCACCGAGCGTAATGCAGCTTTCCCAAGGAGTATCGGATTTTGTTTTTGGAATAGACTGCTCTGGTGTACGGTAGTTTTCATAAGGCCCATGAACAGTTCTATCGACAATTAATAGACCTGGTTGATTTTTGCGAGCCATTGTGGCTATTTTGGGCATATCAATTTCTTGGCTGAATGGCGGAATTGGAGCTCCCCACGAACGAACTTCGTCATTAACTGTTTCAAGTGGGCGAACCCAGCCACCATCAAGCCATAAAATATCTACGCTTCCATAATTTGAGGTAAGTTCATTGATTTGATTGTAAGTAAACTCTTTGTATTTATTCCATCTCCAAGGATTTTTGCGAATATCATAGTTCACATTGCGGTCGGGCGTGGCGTATCTATCCCACCAAAAATATTGTGTGTGCCAGTCGGGCTTTGAAAAATACGCTCCAATCATAAAGTTTTCTTTGCGGAAAGCATCAAAAACGTATTTGGCAACATCGGCTCGTGGATTGTTGGCAAATGGCCCATTACTAATTTTAAAGTCGCTATATTTGGTATCGAACATATTAAAACCATCATGGTGTTTGGTCGTAAAAACCAAATATTTCATGCCCGCACTTTTGGCGGCTTTGGCCCAAGATTCAGGGTTGAATTTAGTTGGATTAAAATCTTTGCTGAGTCCCCAATACCATTTTTTATAATCATCATATCTGCTCATAGAATCTCTTGTAATCCATTCTTCATTGCAAATCGACCATGATTCAATAATGCCTGGAACGGCGTAAAGTCCCCAGTGGATAATCATACCAAATTTAAGGTCACGCCAATTTTCGAGTTTTTGACGCACTTCTGGTTCTTTGGGATATTGATAAAGCGAGGAGGTTGGATGAATAGTATTTTGAGAAAAGCTATTCTGTAAAATAAAAAGCAGGAGGGCAGAAAGAATTATTTTATATTTCATTTTTAAAAGATGAGTTTATTTCGAGTAAAAATAAAATATTTTAATAATATTGAATTAATAAGAGATTAATTCGCAGCAAAATAAAAAGAGTCAATACCAGATTTTTGAATTTCAGGTACTGACTCTCAATTATTTAGCAAATATCTAAAAATTAATCTTCAAAAAAGGCACAACTGCCGCCAACCCAATTGAAGTTCTTATTAAAGTTTACACCAATCATTTCTCCACGACTCAAACGTGCAAGATTTGTGACGAGTTTAGGTCTTGGTGCATTGTCTTCCCAAGTAAATAACATTCTAATTTCGGTTTTTATCAGATTACCTTCTTTATCTTCGATAATTGGTTCGTATTTTACTTTTCTTTGGATCAGGTAGTTTTCTTTGTCATCAATATTTTCTAATTCTTCTTTCGTAAAATTGAGTTTCACTCCACTTCCTGCGAATGAAAAGAGAGGCTTTAATACATAATTTTCTAAGTCAGCAGGGTATTCTTTCAAATCAGAAAGAAAGAAACTTTGAGGTACAAATGCACTTTTGAGCAAAGGCAACGTAAACTTACTGATGCGGAAAAACCAATTTGGATGCGTTACCCATTTAACATCCACATCATCGGTCATTTTAAAATTAGTTTCCAAGTCAGGGAAGTTTTGTAATAAATCATCAAAAATCAAACGATTATAAATACGTTTGATTTCGATTGTTTTTCCATTCTTTTCATAAAAAAGTTGTCGGCCAACTTTTTTAATTTTGGTCAAACAAACGGGCTCAATCCCCCAAAGTTGGCGAGTAATTTCAAAATCTAAGCGAGTTTTTTGTTTTTCGGGGTAAATTTCGAGTAGAATCACATTTTCGGCTGCTTCGCCACCCAACAGCACTTTTTTCATTTCATCGACATACGATGACATCGAAAGTCGATTGAAATATTGATTAAAGCCTTTTGGGTCAATGAAAAATTTGCGGTATTTCTGCCCTAAATACCATTGATAGCCAAAAAGTGATGGAAAACCTTGTAATTCAATGAGTTGCGGACTTAAATCTCCGTTTTCGTCTTTACAAACAGCAAAGTCAATCGCTAAAAAACTTGGGTGTGCGTCTTCATTTGGCACATGTTGGTTTTCAGGAATTGCTCGATTGGTTTTTTCCTTGAAATCTGGTTTTAATAAAACCTCAATAATATCATTACAAGCCTGTAAAAGCTTGATTTTTAAATCTTTGGGAACAAAAACAGGCGTTTCGGCTACTCGAAAATCAAGTTGATTGGGAAAATCTTTATGAATTTCCGCAATCATTGTTTCGTATTTTTCGGTCGTGAAACTTTCGTTGAATTGTTGTCGGATAGCAGGAATCATAGGTTGAGAAAGTATTTTTTTGCGTATTTTTTTAGTTTATCTTTTACCAAATCCCATTCATAATTCTTATACATATTTGGCATTTTTGAGTTATCTGCGAGGTCGATTTCACCAAAAGCAGTAAAAATTATGGTTGAATTTCTACTATAAGGATAAATACTATTAAAGTGAGAAAAACCCTCATGAAATGAAAAATGCTGGCATAACTCAAAAATATCAATAAAATCCTTTTTGGTCTTTCGGGTACAGATTGCATCAAATTTCATTGCAAATACATCAATCGGACTTGCAAGTCTTATTCCTTCTATTGTTTCGATGTTTTTAAAATCAATGTTCCATTTTGCCAAATCCACTTTAATCTCTGATTCGGTGAAAGCCAATGCGTATTCACCTGAATATTGTAATTGTCTATTTGGATTTCTTTGGAGGTGCTGCCAAAGATTTATTGGTAGATTTTGGGAAGTAAACAAATCAATATCTTCTGAGTCACGATGTCCGTATCTTAATGCCAATGATGTTCCGCCAACCAAAATAAAATCATTGAGCATCGCATCTTGCATAAGATTTTGTAAGATTGTTAAAAGGGAATGTGAGACGGTCTGTTTGTGTAACATTTGAAATTATCTTTAGGAATATCTAACAATAAATGTCCCAAACTTATGGCATTTAATCTTAAAAAATGGGCGTTTTTCAGAGCTTCTGCACACTTTTTATTGCCATAAAATCGAATAAGGTTTCTCAAATCACTCAATTTTCCCCATTCAAATACTCGTCCGATTATCCAATCAGCTTCTCTTTGATAATCTAAACTATCAAAATCAACATCCCAAAAGGCTTGTCTCGATAAATTTGGCTTTTCCATTTTATGCAACTGCAAGAATTTGTTCGGCAGCATGATTCAAAAACGACGGAATGATTATTGACTCGGTGAGCATGATTTTATCAGGGTCGTCGAGGTGGTCAATCATTTGTTCGTATTTATCCGAGCCGTGTTCGCTGATAACGGCAATCATTTTTTCTTCTTGTTTAAAATAGCGAAGCATACCTTCGGCATCGGCTTCGGGGTGGAATTGCGTACCAAAAACCTCTTCCGAAAATCTGATTGCCATAATGGCTCTTTCAAGTGGTATATATTCCCTGATTTTTTCGAGACAAAGTACTTTTGCTCCAAAATCATTGATTCTTTGCCAGTTTGGCTGAATCATCTGATAATCTCGTGAGTCAACTGCATGAAAGATTTCGGGTAAACCATTGAAAAATGGCTCAGTTTCGCCATCAGTTGTGCGGTGAATTGGCATTACTCCAAACGAAGTTGAGCGACGCTTGCAAATATAGCCCAACTGTAAGTGATGGCTGGCAACTTGGAATGAATGACAAATCAGAAATAAAAACTTTTTGTTGTCGTTTGCACGGTTATGTGCAAAAATTTGGTCAAGAAAATTTCCAAACTTTTCTTCCCATTCATGTCCTTCGGGTAGCGGATTTCCTGGACCACCAGTTGAAATAAAAATATCGTAATCTTCAATTTTAGGTGTTTCATTCTTTTTTCTGACATCAAAAATATCATAGTTTCCTTTGATTCCTTCTTGAGCCAGAAACTGTCCACATATCATTTTTATACAACGCATACCTTCGTTGGCAAAGCCGTTGTACATATCTAAAATTGCAATTTTAATATTCTCTTTCATGCTGATGAATGTATTTTTGATGCAAATTTATAAAAATATGCCCTAAAATTAAAGAAATCCCTCTCTTAAAGCCCAATTTTACTTTCACTTACGATATAATCAACCACTGCTTTCATACTTTTTGTTTCCTCAAAAACCTTTAGTTGGCGGTCAGCTCCACTTCCCATTCTTAATATTTCATGAATATATTCTACTTCTTTTCGACTACCGAGTTCATCTAAAACATCATCTACAAATTCCATCAATTCTTCGGCAAGATGTGAATAAGGTACTTCGATTTCTTTACCAAAATCAATCAAATTTCCATGAATTCCGTAGCGAGCGGCACGCCATTTATTTTCGCTAATAAGCATTTTATGATAGGGTCGGAAACTCAAATTTTGTTGGTGGAGTTTATGTAATTTAGCTACAATTGCTTGCATCAATGCTGCCAAACATATAGTTTCATCAACACGCATTGGAATATCACAGATTCGGAACTCCACCGTTGGATAGAATGGATGCAAACGAATATCCCACCAAATTTTTTTGCCATTGTCAATACATCCAGTTTTAATGAGCAGGTTTACATAATTATCGTATTCGGCAACACTCGAAAAATAGTCTGGAATACCCGTGCGAGGAAATTTATCGAAAACTTTTGAACGATACGATTTAAAGCCTGTATTTCGACCACACCAAAACGGTGAGTTTGTCGAAAGTGCGTAAATGTGTGGTAAAAAATAGCGTGCTGCATTCAAAATCTGCATTCCTTCTTCACGGCTTGGAATTCCTACGTGTACGTGCAAGCCAAAAATGAGGTTTGAACGAGCCACATCACGCATATCATCAATCAGCTTGTCGTAGCGAGCATCTTCGGTGATAAGTTGTTTTTGCCAGTCCGAAAACGGGTGAGTACCAGCCGCTGCAATGTGTAGATTTTGTTTGGCTGCCAAGTCGAAAAGCATTCTACGAAGATAAGTTACTTCTTCACGGGCTTGCTGGATGTTTTCGCAAACGCTCGAAATCATCTCAACTACCGCTTGGTGCATTTCTTGTTTGATACGTTCTTGTAAAATTACTTGCCCACCTTCGACCAATTTCGACATGTGAGAGCGTAATTCCCGAGTTTTTGGGTCAATGGTTTGAAATTCTTCTTCAATACCTAAAGTAAATAGAGACATAGTTAGTAAATTAAGAATGTAGAATGAAGAATGTAGAATGAGGTTTTCGAATACAAATACGATTTATACCTACATACCTTGACATACATTTTAACAAAGCCGTGCTATTGTTGAATAACACGGCTCATATTTTCTTATTTTTTCTTAGCAGGTGCTTTTTTGGCTGGAACTGCGGATGGAGCTACTGGCGTTGCGGCATCTTTCACGTAAGTACCCCAAGTACAGTTGTTTTTGCCATCAACTTGCTCAATTGCTCTTTCAATCGCCATTTTGGCAGCATTTTCTACAATCCAATCGAAATTTCCTTGTCCAACTGAGTGAATATCAGCATCTGGAGCAGGATTACAGAAGTCAATTGCATATGGAATACCATCACGAATGGCAAACTCTACTGTATTGAAATCATAACCTAAAGCATGATTTAATTTCAGAACATAGTCTGTAATCGTTGCCATCAGTTTCTTATGAGCCTCACCCGTTGTTTTTGGCTGAGTTGCATATCTTAAATGGTGCGGATTACGTGGTTCATAAGGCATAATATGCACATATTTCCCATTAAGGCAGTAACAACGATAATAATCTGTAAACTGTATTTCTTCTTGCAAAAGCATTACAAGTTGGCCTGTTTCACCGTGTTTTTGCCACAAATCATCTGGATTATCAACGCGATAAACGCTTTTCCAGCCACCGCCAGCGTGGGGTTTCATGTATGCAGGAAAACCAATTTGATTGAACATATACCCCCAGTCAAGTGGAGCAACCAAATTGCGGAATGATTTCTCAGAAGTATCATCTGGACGCTCTTTTGATGGTAAAAGAACCGTTTTAGGCACAGGAACTCCGAGTTTTACTGCCAAACAGTTATTAAAGAATTTCTCATCGGCACTCCACCAAAATGGATTATTGATGACGGCTGTTCCGCAAAGAGCAGCATTTTTTAAATAAGCTCTATAAAATGGTACATCTTGAGAGATACGGTCAATAATTACAGCGTAATCTGTTGCTACACCTTGCTCAACTTTATCTATTTGAACAGCTTCGGCAACGATTCCTGCTGGAGCAGTTTTGTTTACTTGTTCGATAAATGCCCATGGAAATGTATCTTCCATTCCGAATAATATTCCAATTTTTTTCATGTTAATTCAGTGCCAGTCCCCTAACCCCCAACGGGAGAACTGTGGTTTAAGGTTTTGATGTGCTAATGGGGGCAAAGCACGTTTTTGATGAAAATGTTTTTTTTATTGCACAAATAACTGATAGTAAGTGGTTTATCACTAATTATAAAGAGGCATTTTTCTAACATACTCTGAAAACATCATTTTCCAAAGTGGCCAGTCATGGCTTGCCCAACGCTTTTCGTCGTACCAGTGATTAATGCCTTTGCTGCCCAAAAGTCTTGACATATTCAGGTTGTCTTCTCTGCAAATATCCCAATCCGATGTTCCTAAAACGATATTCATATGATTAAATTTCCACGATTCCGCATGGTTCATAAAATCCATTGGTTCGTTGAAATAAACATTATCGTCGTAATGGCCTTTCATGAAACTTTTGATACTGAATGCACCGCTCATGCTAAACATGTGAGCAACCAAATCTGGGTTTTTGAATGCAAAATTTGAACAATGATACCCGCCAAAACTGCAACCTGCTATTGCAATACGATGCACACCACATTCACGCTGAATGGCAGGTACGAGTTCTTCTTTCAGAAATTGCGTATATAAATTATAATTATAAATCTTTGTGTGGGCTGGTAAATCCTTGGCATAAAAACTCTGAAAATCAATGCTATCGATGTTATAAAGTTTTATCTTTCCTGCATCAACCAAATCACCAACGGTGTCGAGAAGTCCGAAATCTTTGTTTTGTAAATAATTTCCCATCGAAGTAGGAAACATTAAAATTGGGTAGCCCCAGTGACCACTAATCAGTAAGTCGATGTCTCGGCTCATGATATGAGAATAAAACTTTATATGTTTTTCTTGCATAAATATTCGAAGTACGTTTGATGAAAGTGTAAAATTCGTGTTTTATTTTCAAATATAAAAATCAATAGTCTAAATAAAGTGCTGATTATCAATGCTTTATGAATATGTATTGTGCTGAAATTATTGCTTTTTCTGAAATATGTAAAATATTATTTTGTTTAAAACCAGCCAATAAGCTTTATGTATTGAATATTTTAGTTTCACAAAATCTGAAATTTCTTTGAAATATTAGTCCAATTTTGGCAATGAAACAAATGATTTTTGAATTTTTTATTTTTGAAGGTAAAGGAATTATTAAATTTGTCGAATTATTCATCACAAAAAAATCCAAATAGGTGCAGAACGTCTCAGTTATTAAAAATCAAAAATTTCAATCTACCTTTCTCAATCGTGAGGTTATATATGATGTGGTTCTACCGCCTAACTACGAAAATCTATCAAATCTGAAGGTGCTATACATGAATGATGGGCAAGATTTTGACCAACTAAAAATTGAACAAACCTTAAATAATCTATATAATATATCAGAAATTCAACCAATGGTTTTTGTAGGATTACACACTAACGAAAATCGCTTGAAAGAATATGGTACAGCCTCAATGCCTGACTATAAAAATCGAGGAAATTTGGCTGGTTTTTACCAAAGTTTTATTATTTCAGAGCTATTCCCTTTTGTAATAGCCAATTATAAAGTTTCGAGCTTAAGTATTGATAATTATTTCTGTGGTTTTTCATTGGGTGGACTTTCGGCAATGGATTTAGTTTGGGGAAATTCCAATTATTTTTCAAAAGTCGGGGTTTTTAGCGGCTCTTTTTGGTGGCGAAAGAAAGCCTATGAAGATGGCTATGACGACCATAATGACCGAATTATGCACGTTTTGATTAGAAATGGGAATTATAATGAAGGACAAAAATTTTGGCTCGAATGCGGAACAAATGACGAAAACGACGACCGAAATAATAACGGAATTATAGATTCGATTGACGATACACTTGATTTGATAAAAGAATTAGAAGGTAAAGGTTACAAGCGTGGGCAAGATATTGAGTATGTAGAAATTGAGGGTGGCGAACACAATCAAAAAACGTGGAGCGAAGCGATGCCGAAGTTTTTGAAATGGCTTGTAGAAAAATAAAACTGGTCGGAAATGTGAATTTTATGAAATTTTTGAGTCTTAATTGTGAAATATTCAAAAAAAGAACAAAATTTACATTGTTCGCAAATTTATACTCCCTATAACAATAATGAAAAGAACCTTTACGATGATTCTTTTGACATCAATGCTTATGTCAATGACTCCCCCTACAAATTTTTTTGAACAGCAACTTAAGTTTCCAAGAGTTCAAGCGGCTAATAGAGAGAAAGGTAAAGCTGTCAGCGATTTACTTTCTTCAAAAAGTATTAATTCAAGTAACTTTGATTTGTTTTTAAGAGCTTTCAAGAAAGAACAAAAATTGGAAGTTTGGGCAAAAAATAAGTCAGATGATACTTTTACGCTCTTAAAAACTTACGAATTTTGTGCGACAACAGGCGTTTTAGGCCCAAAACGCCGTTCGGGTGACCGCCAAATTCCAGAAGGATTTTATGAAGTAGATTTGTTCAATCCGCAAAGCCAATACTTGCTTTCATTTCGTATCAATTATCCTAATAAATCTGACTTAGTTTTTGCTGATAAGTTAAATCCTGGGGATAATATTTTTATACATGGACACTGTGTAACGATAGGATGTATTCCGATTGGTGACGAAAATATTCAAGAATTATATTTAATTGCAGCTAAGGCAAAGAGTGCAGGTGGAAAGATAAACGTTCATATTTTTCCAACAATTATGAATGAGCAGAATTATAAAGCAATCAATAATGAGTTTGGGACAGATGCAAGTTTGTTGGCGTTTTGGTCGTGGTTAAAACCAGGTTTTGATGCCTTTGAGAATTCAAAAAAGCTACCTCTTGTATCTATTGAAGAATCTGGAAAATATATTGTTAAGTAGTTGATGATAAGTGTATTAGATGGTGGTTTCTGAAAAAGGAAGCACCATCTTTTTTTGTCCAACAGTTTGGCACGATTTTTCTGTTGTAAGTTTAATATAATTGATACACTGTGCCATCCTTAATTAAAACTCAATATTACTCATTCTTAACGTTATGTTTATTCTTTTTGAATTGCATGGCGTCTTTTTCTCAGGTGAGTATTTCTAATTTCCCTGCAAATAATCAAGTTATTCAGCGAAATGACCAAGATAAAGCTATTTTTCAAGTAAAAGGGGAGATTACTGAAAATGGTCATTCCTCCATCACTTTGAAAGTTTTGCAAGATGGAAATCTGTTTTTTGAACAGACTGTAAATACTTCTACTGACTTTTCATTTTCGCCGATTTTGAAAGCTGGTAAGTTTGATTATAGCTTTATATTGCTGCTTGATGGGACGAGAGAAATAAAAAAAACAAATCAAATTGGAGTCGGAGACCTTTTCTTAGTCTATGGACAGTCAAATGCACTTGGCAATGGAGGTGAAAATACTTATTCGCCTGCACGTAGTCCATTAATTAGGTTTTTTGCAGTCACGAATCTGGGAAACGGTGACGGTGAATGGGTGTTACCTTATCAAACTTTCATACGACCAGGTACAGGGGCTTCTGAATTATTGAGATTTTTGACTGAAAAATACAACTATCCAGTTGGAGTAATTATAGCTTCGGTAGGTGGAGCTACAATAGCTGATCTAAATTATCGGAATGAACAAAATCCTACTGATACAAACACTCATTATGGAAAACTGTTAAATCAAACGATTTTTAGTGGTTCGAAAGAAAGTTTAAAATACATCATTTTTAAACAAGGCGAATCTGATTCTGCACCTCCGCAGTCTAAGAGTTATGAAGTTGAGTTTAAAAAATTGTACGATAATTTTTGTCTGGATTTTCCAAACCTAAAGAGATTTTATAACCTTCAAATAGATATTATGACAGACCCTGACTATAAGGCTGGCATAAGAGATTTTCAACGTCGAACGCCGCAGATTTTCCCTAAAATAACAGCTATGAGTACCGTTGGAACGACTGGTTTTGATGGCGTTCATTATAGTTTTGAAGGTTATCGTCAAGTTGCCTACGAATTATCGAGAATCATCGGGAAAGAAGTATATGGTGATTTTCAATCGAAGGAGATTTATTCACCTGACATAAAGCATATTTATAAAGCTGATGGCAAACTGGTTTTAGAGTTTGATGAAGGAATGCAAATGGTTTACCCCAATGATACGCTAATAAATAACAAAATCTGGCGAATGAAAGACTACATTTTTATCAATGGTCAAAACAATTTAGTAGTTTCAGGGGAAAGTAATGGCAATAAAATAATTCTAAAACTGATAGATGGTGCCGACCCACGTAATGTTTCATACTTACCTAATAATTATGGTACATTCGGAGTTGATATTTATAAGGGTGTCCACTTGAAAAATAAGTATGGAATGCGTGCGTTTAGCTTTGATAATGTCAAGGTGGAAGCTCTACCAACTCCAATTAATTTATCGTTTTCTATAACTAACGATGCGAAGGTTATTCTTTCATGGAATCTCAATGAGAGTTTTCAAATTGAACGTTCGACTGATAACATTATCTTTAGTGAAATAGCAAGCGTTAATGGAATGAATTATACTGATAATGGCTCGGAGATTGAACAAAAATATTACTATCGACTCGTAGCCAATGGAAGTAATAGGCGTATTTCAAATACTATTGAAGTTTCATTAAAATGTCTTGAGTATTATGAACTAAGTTTTCTATCTCAAATTGTGAATTTTATTGGCGTAAAATCAACTATTTTAGCTAATGTTCAAATTCCTCCATCTAAACAACTATCTTTGGAGGCCAATAAATCAATCAATTTAGAACCAGGTTTTGATGCCGAGTTGGGAAGTGTATTTTCGGCAGAAATCGGTGGTTGTAAAAATAATTAAAGATGCTGCTTTTTTATCAATCGGATATTGAAAAAACTCCAATTTTAAGTGAAGAAGACTCAAGACATTGTGTAAAAGTTTTGAGAAAAAACGTCAAAGATAAAATTCATGTTGTTGATGGAGTAGGGGGCTTGTTTGAATGTGAAATTACGAAGGCTCACGAAAAAAAGTGTGAGATCAGGATTTTATCAATTAAACGAGAATTTGATAAAAGAAACCTTTATCTTCATATTGCCATTGCTCCAACTAAAAATGCTGACCGTATCGAATATTTTATCGAAAAATGCGTTGAAATAGGTGTCGATGAAATTACGTTAATTCAAACGAAGCATTCAGAACGCAAAAATCAGAAAACTGAAAGGCTCGAAAAAATTGCCATCTCGGCCATGAAACAATCGTTGAAAGCTTATTTACCTAAGATTAATGAATTGGTTGATTTTGAGAAATTTGTTAGCTCGGTTAAGATTGAGTCGAAGTTTGTAGCACATCTAACAGATGTTTCAAAGCCATTGAAAGAGGTAGTGGCCGATAAAAAAGAAGTTTTATTAATGATTGGCCCTGAAGGAGATTTTGCCAAAGAAGAAATCATGTTGGCACAAAACTCTGGTTTTCAGGTAGTCACCCTCGGAAACTCAAGACTTCGTACCGAAACAGCGGGAGTTGTAGCTTGCACAATAGTAAACATATTTAATTAATTTATGAAAAAAAATATTCTGACCTTTATAAGTATTATATGTGTAAATTTTGTTTTTGCACAACAGCCAACCATCAAGATTGGTAAATTAAAATATGGCGGAGGAGGCGACTGGTACGCTAACAAAACTTCATTACCAAACCTTATTAAATTTTGTAATCAAAACCTAAAAATGAATATTTTCCCCGAAGAAGATATTATTGAAGTAGGTAGCACCGATATTTTTCAATACCCATTTATTCATATGACAGGCCATGGGAATGTGGTTTTTAATGATGGAGAAGTACAAAATCTTCGTAGATATCTGGTTTCGGGTGGTTTTTTACATATTGATGATAATTATGGGTTGAATAAGTTTATTCGTCGAGAGATGAAAAAAGTGTTTCCTGAATTAGAATTTGTAGAACTTCCTTTTGCACACCCTGTTTATCAACAGAAATATAAATTTACAACCGGTTTACCCAAAGTTCACGAGCATGAAGGACAAGCACCACAAGGCTTTGGGCTCATTTGGCAAGGCAGACTCGTTAGTTTTTTCAGTTACGAATGTGATTTAGGTAATGGTTGGGAAGATCGAAGCGTATATAATGACCCCGAAGAGTTACGCATAAAAGCCCTTCAAATGGGTGCAAATTTGATACAGTACGCTTTTACTTCGTATTAAAATTGGATATTTCGGAGAACTTTTTTAGGATATTTTGAAGAACTTTAGTTTTGTTATATATACGTCGTTAACATTTTTAAATATTTTATCGTTAGTCTCGTATATTTGTATTTTCAAAAACAACAAAACTTCTATTTTCTAAGCATGGTTGCTGCATTATCGTTTTTCTTTGCCCACTGGTATTTGTCTCTTTTTAGCCAAACATTTTTCTTGCATCGTTATTCTGCTCATAAGATGTTTACTATGAACAAGTTTTGGGAGCGTTTTTTCTATCTCTTTACTTACATTACTCAAGGTTCTTCTTATCTAAATCCTCGCTCGTATGCAGTTTTGCACCGAATGCACCACGCATACAGCGATACCGAAAAAGACCCACATTCGCCTCATCATACCGAAAACTTATTTACGATGATGTGGAAAACGAAAGATATTTATAATGCCGTTTTGAACTATAAATTCAAGATTGAAGAGCGTTTTGAGAAAGATTTGCCAGAATGGAATCTAATTGATAAAATTGGTGATAATTGGGTATCTCGCCTAACTTGGGGAGTTTCTTATATCGCTTTTTATGTGATAGGATTTTTCTACTTTGACATTCATTGGGGATTTTTCTTCCTTTTACCGATTCACTTCTTGATGGGGCCAATTCATGGTGCAATAGTAAATTGGAGTGGACATAAATATGGCTACCAAAATTTTGATAACCATGATGAGTCGAAAAATTCATTGATTTTTGATGTTTTGATGATGGGCGAATTATTTCAGAACAATCACCACAAACACCCAATGTCTATCAATTTTGCCAAGAAATGGTATGAGTTCGACCCGACTTATCCAGTGATTAAATTTTTGACTTGGACAAAAATTATAACACCCAAAAAAGCATAATTCCCATTGATAACACATAAAAAGAGGCTGAATTCTTAAAATTCAGCCTCTTTTGCTTTATGCTTGAGTTTCTTTTTTCGCTTCTTCGTCAATATGGCGTTTCATGCTTCGGCAAGTGCTTTCCAAGATTTCAATTAGCTTTTTGTCTCCTGTGGCATCGGCTACTAATTGAGCTACATTTCCTACAATATCAACCGCAAAATGCTTCATTTCATCTACAGGCATATCTTTCGTCCAGAGGTTAATTCCCAATAAACCACGGTGATAATGATCCCAAACGCCTATCGCAATCGCTTTTGTTTCGTTGATTCCTTCATTAGGGTTTTCGGTTGCATCCCAAAAAATCCTTTCAGGAATACGTGTTTCATCTAATTCTACAGTAAAATTAATTTCTGATTTTTTCATGTTCGATTCTATAACTGTTTCAGTAAATAATAGGTTTTTGGTCGATAAAGTTCAAAATAAATCTAATTGCTGTTAAACTTATTTCAGAAAAAAACACAAATTCTCTTTCGCATGAGAGTACAGGATAGTATTTTTAGCCACTCAATATTACTTTGAGATAAATAAATGTTGAAAAACTACAAAAAAACTAACCCTATTTTACAAAAATGACTGCAATCTTAGGTATTATTTTTCACTTCTTAGGTGGCTTTGCATCGGGAAGTTTCTACATTCCATATAAAAAAGTTAAAGGCTGGGCTTGGGAAAGTTATTGGATTGTTGGGGGGCTTTGCTCTTGGCTCATTGTTCCACCATTGGCTGCTTATTTGACAATACCTGATTTTTGGGGAATTATTGCTGGAGAAGCAGGTAATACAATTTTTTGGACATATTTAATGGGTTTACTTTGGGGAATCGGTGGGCTTACTTACGGGCTGGGCGTACGATATTTAGGCGTTTCGCTCGGTAGTTCTATCATTCTGGGTTTATGTTCGGTATTTGGTTCGATCATCCCTTCGGTTTATTATGATTTTGTGCCAACTGCTGGAAAAGACACAATTACCGATTTAATGACCACTAATTGGGGGCAAATGGTGCTTTTAGGATTATTTGTGTGCGTTGTCGGAATCGTGATTTGTGGCAAAGCTGGTGGAATGAAAGACAAAGATCTTGTAGGGGCAAATAAATCTGACGATGAATTTCAAATAACAAAAGGATTAATTGTAGCTGTTATTTCAGGTGTTTTGAGTGCTTGTTTTAGTTTTGGAATTGAAGCTGGTTCGAGTATGTCGAATGTTGCGAATGAAATTTGGGTGGCACAAAACCCTAATCAGGGAGAGTTTTTGTTCAGAAATAATGTGGTTTATATCGTAATTCTTTGGGGGGGACTTACAACCAATTTTATTTGGTGTATGTATCTGAATTTCTCGAACAAAACATTTGGCGATTATACAAATCAGAAAACGCCATTATTAAAAAATTATATATTTTCGGCAATTGCCGGAACGACGTGGTTTTTACAGTTCTTCTTCTACGGAATGGGTGAAAGTAAGCTTGGTAATGGCCCAAGCTCATGGATTTTACACATGGCATTTATAATACTTGTTGCCAATTCTTGGGGCTTAGTTTTGAAAGAATGGAAAGGTGTTTCAAAGAAAACCCTTATAACAATCATCGCTGGAATCTTGACAATTATTCTTTCAGTTTTGATAGTAGGATATGGAAATTCGTTGAAATGATGATAACCTCCCGAAAGTTTTAAACTTTCGGGAGGTTAATTTTATCAAGACGCTCCAAAAACTCTTTTCAAAATTTCAGAAGTACGAGCCAATGGATTTTCTCTAATTCTTGCTTCTTCTTGTTCAACCAAAATGAATAAACCATCAATGGCTTTTTGAGTAGCATAACCTTTCAAATCGGGATTTACTTTTTGAGTAAATGGCAAAGCATTGTAAGTTGTAGCTAAATCAGCATAGTATTTTGTCGCCTGTGTTTTTTGAAGGGCTTTATCCATAATAGGCATAAATGCTTGTACCAAAGCAGCAGAAGTTGTTCGTTTCAAAAACATTGTGGCTGCATTTTTATCACCACGCAAAATTCCCCATGCATCCGAAAACGACATACTCAAAATAGCATTCACAAAAATAGGTTTGGCTTCTTTGGCTGCTTCTTCCGCTCCACGATTTAGTGAAATTACAAATTTATCAACTTCTCCACCTAAACCAATTTTACGCAAGGCTGTTTCAACACGTTGTACTTCTGGAGGAAATGGAATCTTGATTTTTGGATTCAAATAAAAACCATTAGTTTTTGAAGCACTATCTGCTCCTTTATTGATACCAACCTTCAACGCTTCCTTCAAACCCATTACCACATCATCGTTGGTTAATGCACCTCCACCTTGGGTTTGAGTAATAACATCATTTAATACTTTTCCGAAATTAATCTTTTGTCCAGCACAACTTTGGAGTGTCAAAATACTAATTAACAAGGAAATAGAGAGCAATCTTTTCATTTGAATGAATTTTCTAATTGTTTTTGTGAATAATTAATTGTCTAACTAACGAATCAACAGCGAAAATTGTATTTTTGTGCCGTGAAAGTTTTCAAACCACAAATCTACGTGTTTGTCACTCATTTTATTTAAAGTTTTCGATATATGAGACCCATTTTAGCAGAAGTAGTAACTATTGGTGATGAAATTTTGTATGGACAAATAACCGATACCAATACTCAATGGATGAGTACGGAGTTGGATAAAATAGGGGTAAAAACAGTAAGAAAGTCGTCAGTTGGCGACCAAGAAGATAAGATTTTGCAGATTCTGGCAGAGGCCGAGAGTCGTGCTGATATTGTATTATTGACGGGCGGGCTTGGGCCAACAAAAGATGATATTACAAAGAAAATGCTGTGTAAATATTTTGATGACGAACTTGTTATCAATGAAGATGCTTTGGCATTTATTACAGATTTCTTTGTGAAAAGAGGTCGCCCAATGACCGAATTGAACCGCCAGCAGGCAGCAGTTCCGAGCCGCTGTACATATCTGGCCAATAAAACTGGCACAGCACCTGGAATGTGGTTTGAGCGTAATGGTACCGTTTTTGTCTCGATGCCAGGAGTTCCGCATGAAATGAAATATTTGATGTCAAATGAAGTAATTCCTCGTTTGAAAGCCTTTTTTGAAACGCC
Organism: Emticicia sp. MM; assembly: GCF_001649495.1. Classification (NCBI taxonomy): domain Bacteria; kingdom Pseudomonadati; phylum Bacteroidota; class Cytophagia; order Cytophagales; family Leadbetterellaceae; genus Emticicia; species Emticicia sp. MM. The sequence continues at coordinate 84,726 of NZ_LXHX01000020.1, forward strand.
AATAATTTATCATAAAATGATTCGTACCATTGGCGTTGGAGAATCATTTTTAGCAGAAAAAATTGAGAATTGGGAAGATAATTTGCCTAATCATATAAAACTGGCCTATTTACCAAGTTTCGGACAAGTAAGATTAAGACTTACAGCTGTTGGTAATGATGAAGAACAACTCAAAAAAGATGTTGATGCCGAAATCGAAAAGGTTTTGCCGCTAATTGGCTCATCAGTTTTTGGTTTTGATAACGATGATTTAGAAGTAGCCATCGGCAAAGAATTAAAGAAGCAAGGACTAACCGTTTCGGCAGCAGAAAGTTGCACGGGGGGGTATATTTCGCACATGTTTACGAAAGTGGCAGGAAGTTCGGCTTATTTCATGGGAAGTGTTGTAAGTTATGATAATTCTGTCAAAATCAATGTTTTAGGAGTAAATGCTGAAACTATTGCCCAGCACGGAGCCGTGAGTGAAGAGACCGTGACACAAATGGCTGAAGGTGCAAGAAAATTGATGAAAACCGATTTTGCGATTGCAACAAGCGGAATAGCAGGCCCAGACGGTGGAACGCCCGAAAAACCAGTTGGCACACTCTGGATTGCTTGTGCCATGGAAGGCCGCACAATTGCAAAAAAAGTTCAAATGGCTAATCAACGAGATACTAATATTCAGTATGGTAGCGTTGTGGCTTTAAATTTACTCCGAAAAATGATGAACGGAGATTATGAAAGTTAATTTTAGACGACTGATAATGTCAAGAAATTTGTTTTTAGAACGATTGACCACCGTCTGATGACAGTGGACAACAAAAGAAACTTCAACAAAACTTTAAACTATGGCTTTAATTGAAATGATAATGCCCAAGATGGGTGAAAGTATTTTTGAGTGTACGGTTTTAAACTGGCTGAAAAATGTTGGTGATAGAATTGAAGCCGATGATATGATTTTAGAAGTTGCTACCGATAAAATCGACACCGAAATCGGTGCATCTCATGCTGGAATTATAAAGGAATTTTTGGTGCAAAAAGGTGAAGTTGCAGTTATCGGAAAACCAGTTTGCATAATTGAGGTAGCTGGCGAAGAAACTGTTTCGCAACCAAAAGTAATTGAAGAAGCTAAACCTGTCGAAATAGCTGAGGTCGAAAAGTTGGTTGATGAGCCAGTGAGTGATTTGGTGAATTTATTGACTACACCGCCAGCAGCAGTAAAGCCTTCAACCCCATTAAATAATAGATTTTACTCGCCATTAGTGCTAAATATTGCCAAGGAAGAAGGTATTTCGTTCGAAGAACTCGATAAAATTGTGGGTACAGGTTTAGAAGGTCGGGTTACTAAAGACGATATTCTCGCATATTTGAAACAACCTGTTTCTGTACCAGTAGCTGCTCCAGTAGAGCGTATTGTGATAGCCTCAGGTAGCGACCAAATCATCGAAATGGACAGAATGCGTAAGATGATAGCTGAAAGAATGGTAGAATCGAAACGCATTGCCCCCCACGTAACTTCTTTCGTAGAAACTGATATGACTAATGCTGCGGTTTGGCGAGATAAAACCAAAGGTAAGTTTAAACAAGACACTGGCGAAAACATCACTTTTACACCATTACTAATTGAGGCAGTTGTGAAAGCAATTAAAGACTTCCCGATGATTAATGTGCAAGTTGATGGCGATAAAATTATCAAAAAAGCAAAAATAAATATAGGAATGGCGGTAGCTTTACCTAACGGTAATCTGATTGTGCCAGTCATTCACGAAGCAGATTCTTATAGTCTGATTGGTCTGACCAAGAAAATTAACGATCTAACGTATCGAGCAAGAAATAATAAATTAAAAGCCGATGATTTGGCCGATGGTACGCTCACGGTCTCAAATATTGGTTCGTTTGGAAATATAGCAGGCACACCGATTTTGGTGCAGCCACAGGTTTCTATTTTGGCTTTTGGGGTTATTCAGAAAAAGGTTTCAGTTATCGAAACACCACAAGGCGACACAATTGGTATTCGTCAAAAAATGATAATTTCCCATTCTTATGACCACCGAGTAGTTGATGGCTCATTGGGTGGGCAATTTGTGAAACGAGTAGCCGATTATTTAGAAGGTTTTGAGTTAGATAGAAGTTTATTTTAAGGAATATTTTACTCTAAAAATACAATATTTGGCATAATAATTGCTGTATTTTACAATTATTAGAAAAGATTTTATTGTTTTTTGGGGTATAAATAAAGGCATCGAAGCATCTTCGATGCCTTTTTGATTGTATGATATTGCCCAAACAGAATGGTTTTATTCAAAAAACTTTCATAAATCAAAATAAACACAGAACTTTGACTACCGTAATAATCAAATTAGGTTTAGTGAATTTATCTGATTGCTTCAGACACTTAGAAATCAATCATTCAGCATTAACAATTTACCATTATTAAAAATGCTTTTTAATTCTTTTGAATTTTTACTATTTTTTCCGCTCGTTACGCTTATTTATTTTGCCCTTCCGCACAAATACCGTTGGTTTCATTTGTTGATGGCCAGTTGTGTTTTTTACAGCTTTTTCATACCGATTTATATCCTGATTTTATTTTTCACGATTGTTATTGATTATTTCGCAGGAATATGGATTGAGCAATCCCATGGGAAAAATCGTAAATCGGCATTGATAATGAGCTTAGTAGCTAATATAGGTGTGCTTTCGGTTTTCAAATATTATAATTTCTTTATTGATAATTTTAATTCAGTTCTCTTTAAAGTTTCTCCCGATAATTTACTACCTCATTGGGATATTATTTTGCCAATTGGACTATCGTTTCATACTTTCCAAGCGATGAGCTATACGATTGAGGTTTATCGTGGAAATCAAAAAGCTGAACGCCATTTTGGTATTTATTCGCTCTATGTGATGTTCTATCCGCAGTTGGTGGCTGGGCCAATCGAACGCCCACAAAATGTGATTCATCAGTTTTACGAAAAGCATGAATTTAATTATGAATTAGCAAAAAGTGGCTTACGTTTGATGCTTTGGGGGATGTTTAAGAAAGTTGTCATTGCTGACCGACTTTCAATTTTTGTTAATAAAATTTACGGCAATCCAACTGATTATCAAGGACTTCCATTGATTGTTGCTACACTTTTCTTTACATTTCAAATCTATTGCGACTTTTCGGGATATTCTGATATTGCCATCGGCTCGGCACGAGTGATGGGCTTTGATTTAATGAAAAACTTCGATAGACCTTATTTTTCAAAGAATATTTCGGAGTTTTGGCGTAGATGGCACATTTCACTATCAACTTGGTTTAGAGATTATTTATACATTCCACTTGGTGGTAATCGAGTAGCCGAATATCGCCGATATTTCAATCTTTTCTTTGTTTTTATGATGTCAGGTCTTTGGCATGGTGCAAGTTGGCATTTTGTGATTTGGGGAGGGTTACATGGTATTTATTTGATTTTTGGACAACTTACGAAGTCGATTCAAGATAAATTCTTATCAATGCTTCCGTCAAAATTTTTGAAAGATTTCATCAATGTTTCGGTTACATTTATTTTAGCGGCTTTCGCATGGATTTTCTTTGCAGCCCATTCAAATGCTGATTCTTTTTATGTAGTTAAAAATATTTTTAGAACGAGTTCGCATAGTTTCTCACAAATAATAGATTTAATCGGTCAAAATGATTTATATTTAATCATTATTTCGGTAGCTATTTTAGAGTTTGTACAATGGCAGCAACGAGGGAATCATATTGCCATTCACTTTGAAAATCGACCAAAATGGCAGCGTTGGAGTGCTTATTACTTGATTTTAATGATGATTTTGTGTTTTGGTGTATATAATAATTCTCAATTTATTTACTTTCAGTTTTAGTCAATATTTAAGAAGTGAAAGTTGAGGTTCAAAAATGTGTCTTTTAGTATTTTCAATAACCAATTTTCCAGTAACAAGTTTCCCAATAACAAATATGAACGAAGGATTCGACCCAGTAGAAATTGCCGAACTCAAAAAAGAGTGTGAGCAAGAAGGACAAACGTATGTGATTGTAGAAGACGAAGATGGCATGAACGATTCGGGAGAATTTGCTCATTTTCAGTTCGTTGGCAAGCATGAAGGTAAAGAAGTAATTTACGATGCAGTAATGGGTACACTTCGCCTAAATCATAGCAGTTTGGTTTTTGAAGAAGCCGAAACTCGCATGAAAAAAGCGTATCCAAACTATGTTGAAATTGACAAACGCAAGCCAAACCATAAAGTAGATGAGGATTTGGAGTTGATGCTCGAAGAAATTATCGAAGAATTGGAAGAGGAAGAAGTGATAAAAGTTTCTGAGTTTGTTGAAGTAGAAACAGATTTTGAATACGGAATTGGTCTGGATGTTTCGTTGAATGTTGAGGAAATTACGCACGAAGTAATCACAAAGTTCATCAGCGATTTTAATGCCGGAACACTCCAACTCGACCCAACATTATATAGTTTCACAAGCGAAGAAGAAGAGTAATGCGAATGACGAATTTTTCGACGGGGTCGCCCGTGCGATGACGAATAATCCGATGGGGTCGCCCGTGCGATGAAGATTGACAAATAATTCAACAGTTAAATTGGGCTAAGCTATGCGTCTTTCGTGATATTCGTCACTCGAAAAATTCTTTATTTCTTTTTTATATGGAAAACAAACAAAACGCCAGTTTTCAAGGTACTTCTAATTATGTGGCTACACGTGAGCTTCAAACAGCTGTGAATGCAGCTGTGGCTCTGCAACGCCCTTTGCTGATTAAAGGTGAACCTGGAACTGGCAAAACTTTATTGGCTTTTGAAGTAGCGAAAGCTCTGAATAAGCAACTGTTTACATGGCATGTAAAATCTACTACATCAGCCCAACAAGGACTTTACGAATATGATGCTGTTTCAAGGCTCAGAGATTCGCAGTTGGGCGATGACCGAGTGCATCATGTAGAAAACTACATCAAAAAGGGTAAAATTTGGGAAGCTTTTGATACAGAAGAGCAATCAGTTTTATTGATTGATGAAATTGATAAAGCCGATATTGAGTTTCCGAATGATTTACTACAGGAGCTCGACCGAATGGAGTTTTATTGCTACGAACTCAAACAAACCATTAAAGCCAAGCATCGCCCGATAATTATCATTACTTCAAATAATGAAAAAGAACTGCCCGATGCTTTTCTTCGCCGTTGTTTCTTCCATTTTATTCGTTTTCCCGACAAGGAAACCATGCAACAAATTGTTGATGTGCATTATCCGAAACTCGAAGAAACCTTATTGATGAATGCCTTAAAGACATTCTTTGGTATCAGGGAAGTAAAAAATATCAAGAAAAAGCCATCAACGAGCGAATTAATTGATTGGCTGAGATTGCTTTTAGTAGGAAAAGTTTCGGCCGAAGATTTAGAGGATTTGAATAAAATGAACGAAATTCCACCGTATCTCGGAGCATTGCTCAAAAACGAATCTGATTATGATTTGTTTAAGGCTTTGAGAGAGAAGGGGGTGAAGTAAAAACAATTTTCAATGATAGCATGAGTGAAAGATAAAATAGATTTAACAAAATACTCTATCATTCACTCATGCTATCATTCTCACATTAAACTATGCTAACCAACTTCTTCTTTCATCTTAGAGATAATAATCTCAAAGTAAACATTCGAGAGCATCTGACCTTGTTAGAAGCTCTTGATCAGGAAGTTGTGGAGTATAGTACCGAAGATTTTTATTTTTTGAGTCGAGCTATTTATGTTAAGCATGAACAAAACCTTGATTTGTTTGATAAACTTTTTGGTCAGTTTTTTGACGGTGTTGAACAAATTCAATTAGAAGATTTTCTAAAAGTTGATGATAGTTGGTTGATAAACAAGCTATTAAGTGAATTAACAGATGAAGAAAAAGAAGCGATTAAAGCCGTTGGGGGTTTAGAAGAATTGCTCGAAAAGCTAAAGAAAACACTCGAAGAACAAAAAGAACGCCACGAAGGTGGTAGCAAATGGGTAGGAACTGGTGGAACATCACCTTTCGGAAATTCAGGAAATAATCCAGCAGGTGTAAGAATAGGAGGTAAGGGTGGAAATAAAACTGCCGCTAAAGTTTGGGACAAACGAGAATTTAAAAATTATGACGATAATATTGAGTTGAATACCCGAAATACCCAAATGGCGTTGCGTCGTTTGCGTATTTTGACCCGTGAAGGTATTGAAGATGAATTGAATCTTGATGAAACCATTGACCGAACTTGCAATAATGCTGGTTATTTGGATATAAAAATGCAAGCATCTAAGCAAAATCGGGTAAAGATTTTACTTTTGCTCGATGTTGGCGGATCGATGGATGATTTTATTGAAGAATGTTCGATGCTTTTTTCATCGGCAAAATACCAATTCAAGAATTTGGAGTTTTATTATTTCCATAATTGCATTTACGAAAACCTTTGGAAAGACAATGGCCGAAGATATGAAGATAAAATATCGACTTGGGATGTACTTAATAAATACAACAAAGATTATAAAGTAATTTTCATTGGTGATGCCTCAATGTCACCGTGGGAGTTATCGGAGCCACGAGGTAGTGTTGAACACTATAACGCAGAAGCAGGAACAGTTTGGCTCGAACGTTTTAAAAATAAATTTCCAAATTTGGTTTGGCTCAATCCAATCAATGATGGTTATTGGCAATATACACACACAATTCAGGAAATCAGAAAATGGTCAGATAATCGAATGTTTCCGCTGACAATCAATGGTTTAGAAAAAGCAATGAAATGCTTGAAGAATAGTAAATTGAAATTTATTTGATATTATTATACAATTTACTAAATATTAGTCTGATATAACTCATTGCCGTCAGTTTTAACTGACGGATAGATTTCTACATAAAAAAGTTTGACTTTAGTCTAAATATGGAGTTTGACTAAAGTCAAATTTGTCTTTTTTATATTAGATACGTCAGTTAAAACTGACGGCAATGAAATTTTTTATAATAAATTCGATAAAACTACCTTTTTCTATAAATTCATTAAAAACTTCATAGTATCAACACCATCAGCAAAATCATCTAATTTTGGTGTTTGAGCTTCGCCAAATCTGAAACTATTCAGAAAGCGAGCTTCAGACGAAACCGTACATTGAATTTTCTCGGCACTTTCTGTAAGTAACTGTTCTAAATGAGCTTCGCTTTCGTAGGTTTCATAGAAACAAGCTGAGATGGGCGATACAAGAGCATTGTCTTCCTTCAAAAGTAAAAATCCGTTGTCTAAATGAGGAACTCTGTTGACTAAATAAATTGATTTATTGTAGTCATAATTATTATTGTATTTATGGTGGAGTCGAATTGTACTCCAATATTCGATAGATTCATAAAATTTATCAAAAGTATAGCCTACAGGTACATAGAGCTTTGAAACATTTCGACAACCTAAACCAAAATATTGGAAAATATCATTGCCCAAATCTGCCAATTCTGCACGGGTTTCGTTGCCAGTAAGAACCGCCACCGAAGTTCGATTTCGACGAATGATTCTTGGTTTTGATGCAAAATAATACTCAAAATGTTTTGCCGTATTATCACTTCCTGTGGCAATTAGTGCATCAGCATCGTTTAATCTTTGAGCAATTATGATTATGTTTTTTATTTCAGGGTCAAATTCATAGAGCTTATTAATGAGAAACATCATAGTCGCAGTATCGCTCGAACTAAGTTTTAGTAAAGCAATGTTTCCCGATAAAACCACACAAAGTAAATCATGGAAACCAACGGCTGGAATATTACCCGCCATTACGATACCGATTTTCTTTGGATTTGGGTTTTCTTTTATTGCATATTTTTCAGCAAACTTTTCAAGAGCTGTTTCATTCAAATAAATTTTGGCGATATTTTCAACGGCCAATTTTACATTATCTTCAGTAAACCAACCATTTTCATTTCTTGCCGACCAAAATAGTGGTTTCAAAGCATCGGTGTCTAAATTTTGTGTAATAAAATCGCCAAGTTTTGAAAATGTAATAATATGTTTTTTATATTGCATTATTTTTAGAAAATTATTGTTCGTTTATAAAATCTTACAAAAATACAAGTAAACTGAAACTTTGAAGCCTTATATTTGTTTAAAGTTTAGTAAACTATTAAATATATAGAGAGAGTATGGCAATCATAATTACTGACGAGTGCATCAATTGTGGTGCATGCGAACCAGAGTGTCCGAATACTGCAATTTACGAAGGCGGTGTAGAATGGACTTGGGCTGGTGGAACAAAACTCACAGAAGTTGAATTAGAAGACGGAACTGTAATTGGCGGTAAAGACCCAATGACTCCTGTTTCTGATGAATTCTATTACATTGTGTCGGATAAGTGTACTGAGTGTCATGGATTCCATGAAGAACCACAGTGTGCAGCGGTTTGTCCAGTTGATTGTTGTGTGCCTGACCCAGACCACGAAGAAGATGACGAGACTTTACTTGCTAAAAAAGCATGGCTTCACGCCGAAGCATAATGCTTAACTTATAAGTGAGTAAAAGCATAAGTATATATTACTAAATTAAGCCCCAATTTCATATTCTGATTTGGGGCTTTTTTGTGTCCAATTCTTGAAATTGTACAATATAAAGATAAAATTGTATTTCAGAATATAATTTGTTAAAATGATATAAAGTCAGAATATTATTTGTTTATGTGTAAAATGTAATTATTTTTATAAATAGTTTAATTTTAAAACATATAAATTGGGTTTGAGATAAAATTTTTAAAAATATTGGATTTTTTTATACTTAATATTTGGATTTAATTATTTTTTATAGAAGATTTGCATGAGAATTAAATCTAACCAATGATTAATTAAACCAAAGAAAATTATGAGAAAATCATTTTTTACCGTACTTTCATTGTTTACACTAGTAAACGTATTTGCTCAAGATGCTACAACAAAACCAGAAGAAAAGAAAAGCCCATTCACATTTTCAGGGTATGTAGATACCTACTTCTTCGGTAATCTAAATGCACCAAAATCAAAATC